>CAIQOY010000247.1 GCA_903873565.1 uncultured Actinomycetes bacterium | reverse complement strand
GAGGCCGAGGGCGGCCGCCCGGCCCGCGCGGCCGGCGCCCACCTCGTGCTCGTCGACGGCGCGCCGGCGCTGCACGTCGAGCGCGGCGGGCGCACCCTGACCCCGTTCGCCGGCCTCGAGGAGGAGGCGGCGCGGCGCGCGCTCGAGGCGCTGGCCGACGCCCAGCGGCGCGGGATCGTGCCGCGCCTGTCGGTCGAGCGGATGGCCGGGGCCCCCGTGCTCGGCGGCCCGTGGGAGCCGCGCCTCGCCGCGGCGGGCTTCCGGGCGGGGCCGCGGCGGATGAGCCTCGGCTAGCCGCCGCGGCCCGCTAGGCTCACCCCCGCGGCCCGCGCACCGCGCGCCGCCCGCCGATGGCCGACGACCCGCACCTCCTCAGCGCCACCGACCTCGTCGCGGGCTACCGCACGGGCGCGCTCTCCCCGGTCGATGCCGTGGCCGCCTGCCTCGGGCGGATCGACGCCCTCGACGGCGCGCTCAACGGCTTCTGCCTCGTCTCGGAGACCGCGCTCGACGAGGCCCGCGCGTCGGAGGCGCGCTGGCGGGCCGGGACCCCGATCGGCCCGCTCGACGGCGTGCCCACGTCGATCAAGGACATCCTCCTGACCCGCGGCTGGCCGACCCGGCGCGGCTCGCGCACGGTCGACCCCGCCGGGCCCTGGGACGACGACGCCCCGGCCGTGGCGCGCCTGCGCGAGGCGGGCGCGGTGCTGGTGGGCAAGACGACGACGCCCGAGTTCGGCTGGAAGGGCATGACCGACAGCCCGCTCACCGGCATCACCCGCAACCCCTGGGACCCCGCGCGCACGGCGGGCGGCTCCTCGGGCGGCGCGGCGGTCGCGGCGGCCTGCGGGATGGCCGCCCTCAACATCGGGACCGACGGCGGCGGGTCGATCCGGATGCCGGCCGGCTTCTCGGGGATCGTCGGCCTCAAGCCCACCTTCGGGGTGGTGCCCGCCTGGCCCCTGTCGGTGTTCGGGACGGTCGCGCACCTCGGGCCGATGACCCGCACCGTGGCCGACGCGGCCCTGATGCTCGACGTGATGGCCGCCCCCGACCACCGCGACTGGCACGCCGTGCCCGTCCGGATCGACGCGTCCCACGGGCTCGAGGACGGCGTGGCGGGCCTGCGCATCGCCTACTCCGCGACCCTCGGCTACGCCGAGGTGGACCCGGAGGTCGCGGCGCTCGTGGCGCGGGCGGCCGCCGTCTTCGCCGAGCTCGGCGCCCACGTGGAGGCGGTCGACCCCGGCTTCGGCGACCCCGACGAGACGTTCCGGCGGCACTGGTTCCCGTCGGCGGCCTACGCCGTCGCGCAGGTGCCGGCGGAGCGACGCGCCGAGATGGATCCGGGCCTGCTCGAGATCGCCCGTCGGGGCGAGGCGATGACGCTGCAGGAGCACCTGGCGGCGGTCCAGGCGCGCGGGGCGCTCGGGCTCCTGATGAACCGCTTCCACGAGACCTACGACCTGCTGCTCACGCCGACCCTGCCGATCCCCGCGTTCGCCGCGGATCCGGCCGAGCGCCCCGCCGGCTTCCCCGCCGATCCGGACTGGCCGCGCTGGACGCCCTTCACGTACCCGTTCAACCTCACCCAGCAGCCGGCGGCCAGCGTGCCCTGCGGGCTGACCGCGGCCGGCCTGCCCGTGGGCCTGCAGATCGTCGGGCCGAAGTTCGCGGACGCCCTCGTCCTGCGCGCGGCGCGCGCCTACGAGCGGATCCACCCCGCCCCGCTGCCGGACCTCCCGGCCTAGCGCGCCCCGCGGCTGGCGCAGCCCGCGAGGTGGTCGTCGACCACCCCGAGCGCCTGCATCGCCGCGTAGGCCGTGGTCGGCCCCACGAAGCGGAACCCGTGCGCCTTCAGCGCCCGGCTGAGCGCCGCCGACTCGGCCGTCTGCGCCGGCACGTCGGCCATGCCGCGCGGCGCGGGGCCCGGCGCGGCCGGGGCGTGCGACCAGACGAGCTCGGAGAGCGAGCCGCCGGCGGCGTGCAGCGCGACGAGCGCGCGGGCGTTGCCGATCGCGGCCTCGATCTTGCCGCGGTGGCGCACGATGCCGGGGTCGGCCAGCAGGCGCGCGACGTCGCGCTCGCCGTAGCCGGCCATCCGCTCCGGGTCGAAGCCGTCGAAGGCGGCCCGGAAGGCCTCGCGCTTGCGCAGGATCGTGATCCAGGCGAGCCCGGCCTGGAAGCCCTCGAGGCAGAGCTTCTCGAAGACGCGCGTCTCGTCGCGCACCGGCCGGCCCCACTCCTCGTCGTGGTAGCGCACGTAGAGCGGGTCGTCGCCCGCCCACGGGCAGCGCGGCACGCCGTCCGGACCGCGCAGGGCGGTCCGGACGGTCGGCTCCACGCTGCTCCCGCGCCGCGCCTAGGAGGCGGCGGCGACGTCGGCGAGGGCGGCCTTGAGCGCGCCCGTCAGCTCGTCGATGTGCTCCTGCGTGCAGATCAGGGGCAGCGACGTCACGACCATCGGCTTGACGCGGACGTCGGGCCGCACGATCACGCCGTGCTTGCGGGTCGCGCCGGCGACCGGGGCGGTGAGGGCGTTGTCGACCAGCTCGAGCGAGTGGTAGAAGCCCTTGCCGCGGGTCTCGACCACGAGGTCCGAGGAGGCCGCGACCTCCTGCATCGCCGCCGCGTAGGCGTCCTCGTGCGCCTGCACGTTCGCGATCACGTCGAGGCGCTCCATGATGTCGATGTTCGCGAGGGCGACGGCGCAGGCCAGCGGATGGCCGCCGAACGTGAACCCGTGCGCGTACATCGCCTCGGCCTCGATCAGCGGGGCGCCGACCGCCTCCGTGAAGATGACGCCGCCGGCGGGCGCGTAGCCCGAGGTGATGCCCTTCGCGTAGGTGATGATGTCGGCGTTGAAGCCGAGCCGCTCGGAGGCGAACCAGGCGCCGACGCGGCCGAAGCCGGTGATCACCTCGTCGCACCACAGGAGCACGCCGTAGCGGTCGCAGATCTCGCGGATCTTCGCGCCGTAGCCGTCCGCCGGGGGCAGCCCGCCGCCGTTCTGGATCGGCTCGACGACGACGGCCGCGACGGTGTCGGGGCCCTCGGCGAGGATCGCCTGCTCGATCGCGTCCGCGCAGGTCAGCTGGCAGCCGCCCTTGTCGTGGCAGTAGAGGCAGGAGCGCTGGTGCGTGTTGGGCGCGTGGCGCACGTTCGGGTCGAGCGGCTCGAAGGGCGCGCGCGAGAGCGGGATGCCGGTCAGGGCGAGGGCGCCCATCGTGCAGCCGTGGTAGGCGCCGCGGCGGGCGATGATCTTGCGCTTGAGGCCGTGGCCCTTGGCGAGGAAGTGCTGGCGCACCAGCTTCATCGCCGACTCGACCGACTCGGAGCCGCCCGACGTGAGGAGGACGCGGGACATGCGGTCGGGCGCGAGGCCGAGCAGGCGGTCCGTCAGGGCCAGCGCCGACGGGTGCGTGGCGGCCCAGTTCGGGTAGAAGGAGAGCGTCTCCAGCTGCAGGCGGGCGGCCTCGCCGATCTCGGCGCCGTGCGAGTAGCCGATCTGGGTGGTGAACAGGCCCGAGACGCCGTCGAGGAGGCGGTTGCCGTCCTTGTCGATGGCGTAGGGGCCCTCGCCGGAGACGATGACGGGCGGCGACTGGTTCTCGAACTCGGCCATCTTGGACCAGTTCAGCCACTCGCCCTTGTGGGCATCGGCGGGCAGGTGCTCGAGCGCGGTGATCGGATTCACGGACGTACCTCCTCGTACGTACCGGGAAGTATGGCGCAGATCGCCCGCGGCGGATAGCCTGCGGTCGATGCCCGAAGGCGACACCCTCGCCGGCGTGGCCCGCCGGCTCGCGCCGCTCGTGGGGCGCGTCCCCCGGATCGAGGCCCCGCAGCCCCGCCACGCGGCGATGCGGATCCCCGAGCGCCTCGCCGGCCGCGCCGTGGAGGCGGTCGAGGCGCACGGCAAGCACCTCGTGATCCGCTTCGACGGCGGCCTCGTGCTGCACAGCCACCTGCGCATGTCGGGGCGCTGGGAGATCGGCCCGCCGGGGCGCGCGACGCGCCGCCCGCGCGAGCGGGCCTGGCTGGTCGTGGCCACCGACGAGGTCGAGGGCCTGCTCTTCAACGGGCCCGTCCTCGAGCTCCTGACCCCCGCCCAGGCGCGCCTCCACCCCGCCCTCGGCCGGCTCGGCCCGGACGTCCTCGACGGGGCCTTCGACGTCGACCGGGCGGTGGCGATCGCCCGCCGCGGCCCGGCCGAGCAGACGCTGGCCGACGTCCTGCTGGACCAGCGCGTCCTCGCCGGCGTCGGCAACGTCTGGAAGTCCGAGGCCCTGTTCGACCGCCGCCTCGACCCGTGGACCCGCGCCGCCGACCTCGACGACGCCGCCCTCGGCGACCTGCTCGGACGCGCGGCCGCGATGATGCGCGCCCACGTGGCGAGCGGCGCGGCGCGCCGGCCGGTGCGGGTCTACGGCCGCGCCAACCGGCCCTGCCCCGTCTGCGGCACGCGGCTCCGGGCCCGCGCCCAGGGCGACGAGGGCCGGCGCACCTTCTGGTGCCCGACCTGCCAGCCGCCCGTCAGGCCGGCGCCGGGACGGGGATCGCCCCCGTCCGCATGAGCACCTGCTCGACGCGGTCGGCGGCGTCGACCGCGGTCAGGGCCGCCGTCTCCATCGACACGAAGTCGCTGACCCAGTCGCCGGCCAGGAACACGCGCCCGCCGAGGCCCCGCTCGAGCGCCTCCTGCGCGCGCCAGCGGCCCGGCGCCGCGAACGGCCCCGCGTGCGCCCACGGCATCACCCACGTCTCCGTGACGTGGCCGCGCGCCTCCGGGTAGAGCCGGTACAGGTCCGCGAGGAACAGCTCCGCGATCTCCTCGTGGTCCTTGTCGAGGAGCGGCGTGCCGCGCGAGGCGCCGCCGTAGACCATCAGCACGCTGCCCTCCTTGCGGCCGCCCGCCGCGTAGAGGGAGTTGGTGTGGTTGAACAGCATGTTGAAGGCGTAGTCCGGGGTCAGCACGGAGTAGATGTCGTCCCACGGCATCGGCCCCGTCTCGTCGGTGCGGATGCTGACCACCACGTGCGGGCCGAACGTGACGCGGTCGAGGGCGGCCTGCAGGCCCGGCGTCGCGGCCCGCTGGATGACCGGCAGCAGGTCGGGCGCGGGCACCGCGCAGATCGCGGTCCGGGCGCGCACGGTCAGCGGCCCCTCCGGCCCCTGCGCCTGGACGGTCACGCCGGCGCCGTCGAAGGCGATGTCGACGGCCCGGGTGCGCAGCCGGATGTGGCCGGCGAGGTCCTCGCCCATCGCCTCGGGCAGGAGGCCCGCGCCGCCGCGCATGTTGCGGCCGAGGTCGCCGGAGTCCCAGACGTGGCCGAACAGCGCCGCCATCGCGGAGACGGAGATCTCGTGCGGGTCGGCGATCGTGCGGTTGCAGAGCGCCGTGAAGATGCGCTGGGCCTCGGGGTGCAGCGGTCCGAGGAAGTCCGCGAAGGTCTCGTCGCCGCCGTACTGCAGCAGCCGCAGGCGCACGTCGGCGGCCGTCTCCCCGGGGCGCTGCTCGGCAAGGCGCATGTACTCGTCGCCGATGCGCTTGACCTTCAGCCCCGCGCGGGCGAAGGAGACGCGCGCGGCGGGCGCGAGCGGCAGCCGCAGGGGCAGGAGCTCTGGCCGCATGTCGCGGTAGACGCGGTCGCCCCACGCGACGTTCAGCATCGAGCCGGTGATCGGCAGCACGTCGAGGCCGTACTCGGTCACGAACCCGCCGACCGTGGACTCCGGCGGCGGGAACATGTGCGCCCCGACCGACATCGCCAGGCTCCCGCGCTGGCGCGACCAGATCCGCCCGCCGACGCGGTCGGAGGCCTCGAGCACGAGCGGGTCGTGGTGGCGCAGCCGCTTGGCCGCGGTCATGCCGGCGATGCCGGCCCCGATGATGACGACGTCCCGTTCCTCGACCATGCCATGGAACCTCCAAACGGAACGGTATGCCAAGACGCACGTGCGTGCAGGTACCGTGACGGGGTGACGCGTCTCCCCCTGCGCCGGTGAGCGGCTCCGCCACGGAGCGGCGGATCCTGCTCGCCACCCTGCTGGCGACGGGGTCGATCTTCATCGACATCTCGATCGTCAACGTCGTCCTGCCCGAGATGCGCGCCGACCTCGGCACCACGCTCGCCGAGGAGCAGTGGATCGTCAACGCCTACCTGGTCACGATGACCGCGTTCGTGCTGCCCTGCGGCGTCCTCGCCGACGTCCACGGCCACCGCCGGCTCCTGCAGATCGGCCTCGCCCTGTTCGCCATCGCCACCGTCCTCGTCGGCGTCGCGCCCGACGCGCTCACGGAGATCGGGGCGCGCGCGCTGCAGGGCGTCGCCGCCGCGATCATCACCCCCGCGTCCGTGGCCATCCTGCGCACGGCGATCCCGCCCGAGCGCCAGGCCCGCGCGGTCGGCGTGTGGGCCGTCGGCACCAGCCTGTCGGCCGCGCTCGGGCCCGTCATCGGCGGCGTCGTCGGCGGCCTCGCCGGCTGGCGCTGGGCGTTCCTGATCGTCGTCCCGGCCGTGCTCGCCGCCCTGCTCTTCTCCCGCGCGGTCCCCGACACGGCCACGCTGGCCCGCCGCACCGACCTCGTCGGCGGCGCGCTCGCCGCGCTCGCCATCGCCGCGCTCGTCGCCGGGCTGATCGAGTGGCCCGTGCGCGGCCTGCTCGACCCGCTCGTGCTCGGCCTGCTCGCGGGCGGCGCCGTCCTCGGCCTCGCCTTCGCCGGGCACGAGCGCCGCTTCCCCGACCCGATGCTGCCCGGGCGCGCGATCCGCGACCGGGAGATCAACCGCGTCCACGTCTTCACGGTGCTGGCCTGGTCGACGCCGATCGCGGCGCTGCTCCTGCTCTCGATCCGCCTGCAGACCGCGGGCGGCCTCGGGCCGATCGCGACCGGCTTCGCGCTCCTGCCGATGAGCGCGATGATCGCCCTGCTCTCGAAGCCGCTGACCGAGCGCGCCGCCCGCGGGCGCATGCTGCTCCTCCTGCGCACGGGGCCGCTGATGACCGCGCTGGGCGCCGGCGCCGCCCTGCTGGTGGACCCCGGCCGGCTCTGGATCGCGCTCGTGGCGACGCTCCTGATGGGCGTCGGCATGGCCTGCATGGCCGGGCCCGTGACCCACGCCGTGCTGCAGCTGTCGCCGCACGGCGACGAGGGCATGCAGTCCGCGATCAACCTGGCCGCCGCCCGCTTCGGCACGCTGATCGCCGTGGCCCTGATCGGGATCGCCGCGGCGATCGGCTGGGGCCTCGCCGGGGGCGGGGCCGCCCCCGCGAACCCGCTCGAGCAGCTCGGGCCGGCGGCCGACGGCGCCTACCGCGCGGCGCTGGTGATGACGGCGCTGTTCGCGCTCGTCGCGATCCCGTTCGCCTCGGCCGCTACGCGGCGCGCCGCAGCCGCACCAGCGACTGGATGACGTAGGCCGCGGACAGCACCAGCACGATCCCGAACAGCCACGTGTTGACGCGCTCGCCCGCGATGACCGTGGCCGGGTCGGTGCGCATCGACTCCCACCACAGCCGCCCGACGCTGTAGAGCATGAGGTACGCGGCGAAGATCGTGCCGGCCCGCGCGCGGTCCCACAGGCGCGGGATCACGAGCACCATCAGGACCGCGAAGACGCCGAGGTTCCAGAGCGACTCGTAGAGGAAGGTCGGGGCGAACGTGGCCACGTCGGCGTAGCGCTCCGGGCGGTAGCGCGGGTCGATCTCGAGCGCCCACGGCAGCGTGCTCGGCCCGCCGAACAGCTCCTGGTTGAAGTAGTTGCCCCAGCGCCCCAGCGCCTGCGCGAGGATCAGGCCCGGCGCGACGCAGTCGAAGACCCCGAGCGCGGGCCGGCCGATCCGGCGCGCCCCGATCCAGGCGCCGATCGCGCCGCCGACGATCACGCCGGGCATGCCGAGGCCGCCCTGCTGGATCATCACGATCGAGCCGAGGTCGTCCTCGAAGCGGTGCCAGTCGGTCAGCACGTGGTACAGGCGCGCGCCGATGATGCCGGCCGGGACGCACCACAGCGCGATCGTGTAGACGCCCTCCGGGTCCCAGCCGCGGCGGCGGAACTCGCGCCGCCCGATCCAGATCGCGAGGCCGATCCCGATCGCGATGAGGAGGCCGTACCAGCGCAGCCCGAAGGGCCCGGCCTGGAAGACGAACGGGCCGGGCGAGGCGGGGATGAAGGCGAGCGGCACGGCCGCAGGGTAGCCGCGCCGGGGCCGCCGCGGGGCCCGGAACCCCGTCGCCTAGGCTGCGGTCCATGGCCGAGAAGCGCTACAGCGCAGCCGACATCCGGGTCCTCGAGGGGCTCGAGCCGGTCCGCGTCAGGCCCGGCATGTACGTCGGCGGGACCAATGCGCGGGCGCTGCACCACCTGCTCTGGGAGGTCGTCGACAACGCCGTCGACGAGGCGCTGGCGGGGCGCTGCTCGACGATCCGCGTGGAGCTGACGGACGACGAGGTCGTGACGGTGACGGACGACGGGCGCGGCATCCCCGTCGACGTCCACCCCGAGCAGAAGGTGTCCGCGCTCGAGCTGGTGTTCACGAAGCTGCACGCCGGCGGCAAGTTCGGCGACGGCGGCTACAAGGTGTCGGGCGGCCTGCACGGCGTCGGCGCCTCCGTCACCAACGCCCTCTCCGACTGGCTCGAGGTCGAGGTGCGCCGCGACAAGCGCCTGTGGACGCAGCGCTACCGGCGCGGCGTGCCGGACGGCCCCGTGCAGGACGTGCGCGCGCTCGAGAAGGGCGAGGGCACCGGCACCCGCGTGCGCTTCACCCCGGACCGCACGATCTTCGACAAGAACGCGCACTTCTCCCCCACCACCGTCCAGCAGCGCCTGCGCGAGAAGTCGTTCCTGGTCCGCGGCCTGACCTTCGAGCTGGTCGGGCCGGACGGCGTCGAGCACGTCTACCGCTCCGAGGAGGGCCTCGCCGACTACGTGCGCGAGCTCAACGAGAGCCGCGACCCCGCCCACCCCACCGTGGTCTCGGTGAGCGGCGAGTCGGGCGGCATCCCGATCGAGATCGCCCTGCAGTGGACGAACGCCGCCGAGGACCGCGTCTACGGCTTCTGCAACGTCGTCAACACGGTCGACGGCGGCGCGCACGTCTCGGGCCTCAGGCGCGCGCTGACCCGGGTCCTCAACCAGGCCGCCCACGACGCGGGCCGCCTGAAGAAGGACAAGGGCGAGTCGCTCGACGCCAAGGACGTCGCCGACGGGCTCACGGGAGCCGTCTCCGTGATGCTCGAGGACCCGCAGTTCGAGGGCCAGACGAAGGGCCGCCTCAACAACCAGGAGGCGCAGACCGCGGTCGCCGCCTTCGCCGGCCAGGCCCTCGCCGACTGGCTCGCCGACAAGGCCCACGCGGACGACGCCAAGCGCATCCTCGACCGCGTGCTCCTGGCCCGCGACGTGCGCCTCGCGAAGGCCAAGATCTCGAAGAAGCTGCGCAACGCGGCGACCTCGATCATGAGCGACTCGAACCTGCCCGGGAAGCTCGCCGACACGATCGACAACCCGGCGATCCCGGCCGCCGAGCGCGAGCTCTTCATCGTCGAGGGCGACTCGGCCGGCGGCAGCGCCAAGCAGGCCCGCGACAACGCCACCCAGGCGATCCTGCCGATCCGCGGCAAGATCCTCAACGTCCTCGGCGCCAAGAACGGCAAGGCCTTCGACAACGCCGAGGTCGACTCGATCCTCGTCGCGCTGGGCGGGCGCAAGGACGTGATCGGCTCGGCGCTCGTGGCCACCCTCGAGGAGGACCAGCTGCGCTACGGCAAGGTCGTGATCACCGCCGACGCGGACGCCGACGGCGCGCACATCGCCAACCTCCTGCTGACGCTGTTCCACGAGCTGTTCCCGGCGCTCCTGCAGGGCGGCCGCGTGTTCATCGCCCGCCCGCCCCTGTTCCGCGTCGCGCTCAAGGACGGGGCCCTCTACGTGCACACCGAGGACGAGCTGAAGGCGGCGCTGAAGGCGCACAAGCGCACCGGCGACCACGTGACCCGCTTCAAGGGCCTCGGCGAGATGAACGCCGAGCACCTGCGCGAGACCGTCTTCGACCCGGCGACCCGGCGCCTCCTGCAGGTCTCGATGGAGGACGCCGCGGAGGCCGCCAACACCGTCGAGCTCGTGATGGGCTCGAACCCCGCGCCCCGCCGCGCCTGGCTCGAGGAGTCGGCGGGCGACGCCGAGGTGCTCGTGTGAGCACGCGCCGCCGGGCCAAGGCCGACGACGCCCAGCTCGACCTCGTCGTCCCCGACGACGGCGAGGAGACCGCCGAGCACGCGGCGCCCGCCGACGACCCGGCGCCGGCCCCGCGCGGCCGCCGCGCGGCGGCCGCCGATCCTGAGCCCGAGGCCGCGGCGGACGACGACGCGGCCGACGACGCGGAGGCGCCGGCGGCCGACGGGAGCGGCGACGACGGGGACGGGGGCGGCGGGATCGGCCGGCTGGACTGGGACGGCGACTCCGTGGACGCCTCCGACGCCCTGCTCGAGCGCGCGCTCGCCTACGGCATGTACGTCAACCTCGGGCGCGCCCTGCCCGACGTGCGCGACGGCCTCAAGCCCGTGCAGCGGCGGATCGTGCACGCGATGGACGAGCTCGGCGGGCGCGCCGGGCGCCCGTACCAGAAGTCGGCGCTGACGGTGGGCCACGTGATCGGCAACTACCACCCGCACGGCGACAGCGCGGTCTACGACGCGATGGTGCGGATGGCGCAGGACTTCGTCCTCAACGTGCCCCTGATCGACGGGCAGGGCAACTGGGGCAGCGTCGGGCCGAAGGAGTACTCCGACCCGCCGGCCGCCTACCGCTACACGGAGGCGCGCCTGTCGCCCGCGGCGACGGCCTGGCTCGGCGACCTGCGCCCGGAGATCGTGCGCGACTACCGCCCGAACTTCACCGAGAAGAAGGACGAGCCGTGGGTCCTGCCCGTCACCTTCCCGAACCTGCTGGTCAACGGCTCGCGCGGCATCGGCTGGTCGATGGCCTGCGAGATCCCGCCGCACAACCTCGGCGAGGCCTGCGCCGCCGCGATCGCGCTGGCCGAGGACCCCGACGCGCCGCTCGCCAAGCTGATGCGGCACCTGCCCGGCCCGGACTTCCCGACGGGCGGGATCGTCGTCGACCCCGAGGCGCTCGCCGAGGCCTACGAGAAGGGCCAGGGCACCGTCCGCCTGCAGGCCCGCTTCCACACCGAGCAGCTCCAGGGCGGCGTCCAGGCGATCGTGGTCACGGAGCTGCCGTACGGGGTCTCCCCCGACCAGATCGTGGCCGAGGTCGTCAAGGCGGCCCGCGCCGACAAGATCCGCGACGTCACCGAGATGCCGCGCAACCTGACCGACCGCTCCGGCATCCGGGTGCAGGTCCGCTGCAAGCGCGGCGGCTCCGTCGACCGCCTGATCGCCGACCTCTTCCGCACGACGTCGCTGCGCATCACGGTCGGCATCAACATGACCGTCCTCGTCGACGGCGCGCCGCGCCAGATCGGGCTGCGCGAGGCGCTCGACCGCTTCGTCGACTTCCGCTTCCAGATCGTCGTCGCCCGCCTCGAGCACGAGCGCGACGAGCTCCTGCGCGAGCTGCACCGGCTGATCGCGCTGCTCGCCGCGCTCGACGCCATCGACGCCGTGATCAAGATCGTGCGCGGCTCCGAGGACGACGACGACGCCAAGCGCCAGCTGATCGCCAAGCTCAAGGTCGTCCCGCACGGCCAGGCGAAGGCCGTCCCGATCGACGACGACCAGGCGCAGTGGATCATCGACATGCCGATCAAGCGCCTCGCCCGCCTCAACCGCCTCAAGCTCGAGGAGGAGCGCAAGGCCAAGGGCGAGCGCGTCGACGAGATCGGCCGCATCCTCGAGTCCCACGACGCGCTCAAGCGGATCGTCGTCGGCGAGCTCAAGGAGGCGGCGAAGCTGTCGGGCCCGCGGCGCACCGCGCTCGGCGGCGACGGCCCGGTGGTGGCGGCGGCCGAGACGGCGGCCGCGCGGGGCCAGAAGGGCGGCGGCCGCCAGGTCGACGTCGTGCAGGGCCCGGCCACCGAGGTCTGGGTCGGGGCCACGAGGAGCGGGCTGCTCGTGGCCCAGTCGCGCGCCTCGGCGCCGACCGCCTACCCCGTCGACGTGCAGCCGGGCGACCGCCCGCTCGGGCTGATCCACTCCACCACCGACCACGAGCTGCTCTGCTTCACCGCCGACGCCGAGGTCGCCCGCGTGCGCCTCGCCGAGGTCCCCCTCTCCTCGCGCGCGGTGCGCGGCCAGAAGCCGATCCAGATGTCGCGCGGCCAGGAGCTCGTCGCGCTCGTCACCGACGACGCCCCGTTCCTCCTGCTGGTCACCGAGCAGGGCGAGGTCAAGCGCTGCACGCCCGACTCGCTGCCGGGGGCGCACGCCACGCTCGGCGCCGCGATGGCCCTGCCCGACAACGACCGCCTCGTCGCGGTCGTCCCGCACGACGAGGGCGACGACCTGCTGCTCGCCACGGCGGGCGGCAAGGTGCTGCGCACGGCGGCCAAGCCGCTGCGCGTCGTCAAGAGCGCGTCGGCCGGCGGCGTCGCGGGCATGAAGCTCGCGCCGGGCGACCGCATCGTCGCGGCCTGCGCCGTCACGCCGGGCGACCTCCACGTGGCGCACGAGAGCGGCTTCGGCAAGCGCGTGTCGATCGCCGACGTGCCGGCCAAGGGCCGTGGCGGCGGGGGCGTGGCGCTGGCCGCCCCCGACAAGCCGACCAAGGAGCCGGCCGGCCCGGTCGCGGCGATCCGCTGCGCCGAGGGCGAGCCGCAGGCGGTCCTGCTGTCCGGTCAGATCAGCAGGGTGCCGGCCTCGGAGGCCGGCAACCGCGCCACGGTCTCGCGCCCGCTCGTCGACGTGGTCGTCGGCGACGAGGTCGTCGGCCTGGCCTGACGCCCTAGGCGGGCAGCCAGAGGGCGTCGGAGCCGAGCGGCACCCGCCGTGCGCGCCCGTCGGCGGCGAGCTGGACCAGCTCGGCCTCGACCGCGGCCCGGTCGGGCTCGTCGTTGCGGCCGGCGGCGATCAGCGCCAGCTCGTACGTGGTCAGCCCGCGCGGGAACGCGGGCAGGGACTCCGCCGGCCCGGCGGGGCCGCGCTGGGGCAGGTCGGGATCGAGGTTGGCGACGCAGACGTCGTAGGCGGCCAGGGGCTGCCAGCCGGCGGCGACCAGCATCCGGTCGCCGACCGCGAAGGTCAGGCTCGGCGCGGTGTAGCGCTCCTCGCCGTCCGTGGTCGCGGTCTTGCCCTGCGCAGCGGCCGGCGGCAGGATCGTGCGCGACTCGCGCTTGTCGGACAGGTAGGCCTCCTCGACCGCCGGGTCGCCGAGACCCGCCAGCACGGCGTCGGCGTCGATGCCGGGCACGGCGCGCACGACCGGCTCGAGCACCTCCAGGTCGTCGTGCGGGCGCGGGTCGGTGAACCACGAGAAGCGCAGCGCGCGCAGCACGGCGTCGGCCGCCTCGTGCCCCTGCCGACGGGCGCTCACCACCAGCCGGCAGGCCGGACCGGTCGCCGCCGGCCGCTCGCGCGGCGCCGTCGAGAACGGCATCCCGAAGCGGTCCCGGAACTCGATGTGCCACTGGGTCATCAGGGCGCCGGTGTAGCCGAGGTCGACGTAGCGCTGCGGGTCCTCGGCGAGCCCGATCATCGCGGTGCGCCAGACGAGCCCGTCGCCGTAGCGCCACTCGAGCGCCCGCACGAACGGCTCGGCCGAGTAGGCCCAGGGGCAGCCCGGATCCGTGTAGTGGACGACCTCGATCGGCATGGCGGCAGCCTACCCGCGCGTACCCTTCGCCCGTGGCGGACCGCCCCTCCGATCGGCGCATCCTCGCCCTCGCCGTGCCCGCCCTCGGCGCGCTTGCCGCGGAGCCGCTGTATCTCCTCGTCGACACCGCGGTGGTCGGGCACCTCGGCAAGGAGGCGCTGGCCGGCCTCGCGGTCGGCGGCGGCCTGCTCGCCAACGCGGTCTGGCTGATGAGCTTCCTCGCCTACGGCACCACCGGGCGCACGGCGCGCCTGTTCGGGGCGGGGCGCCGCGCCGACGCCGTCCACGAGGGCGTGCAGGCGACCTGGCTCGGGGTGATCCTCGGCCTGCTCGTCACGGTCGTGCTGCAGGTCTTCGCCGAGCCCCTGGCCACCCTGATCGCGGGCTCCGACCACCCCGAGACGATCGCGGGCGCCGTCGCGTGGCTCCGGATCGCCTCGCTCGGCGCGCCCCTGATCGCGATCACGCTCGCCGGCCAGGGCTGGCTGCGCGGCGTCCAGGACATGCGCAAGCCGCTCGTCTACCTGATCGGGGCCAACGCCATCAGCGCGGCGCTGGCGCCGCTCTTCGTCTACGGCCTCGACCTCGGGCTCGAGGGGTCGGCCGTGGCCAACGTCTGCGGCCAGGCGGTGGCCGCGGCGCTGTTTCTGCAGGCGCTCCTGCGCGAGCGGGCCTCGCTGCGCCCCGACCGCGCCGCGATGACGGCGCAGCTGTCGACCGCCCGGGACCTCGGCCTGCGCACGATCGCGATGGAGTTCACGTTCATCAGCGCCACCGCGGCCGCCTCGCGGATGGGGCCCGAGCAGGTCGCCGCGCACCTGATCGCGATCCAGCTCTGGTTCTTCCTCGCGCTGACCCTCGACGCCTTCGCGATCGCCGCCCAGGCCCTGATCGGCGAGCTGCTCGGCTCCGACGAGGTGCAGGCGGCACGCGCCCTCGCCCGGCGGCTGTGCGAGCTCGGGGCGATCGTGGGGATCGTCTTCGGCCTCGTGATCCTGGCCGGCTGGAACCTGATCCCCCGCATCTTCACCTCCGACGCCGACGTGGTGCGGGCGACCGGCGCGGCGTGGGGCTGGTTCGCGCTGATGCAGCCGTTCGGCGGGGTCGTGTTCGCGATCGACGGCATCCTGATCGGCGCCGGCGACAACGCCGCGATCCGCAACCGCACCCTGCTCTCGATCGGGCTCGGGTACCTTCCGTGCCTGGTGGGCACCGTCTACTTCGGCTGGGGCCTGACCGGCCTCTGGGTCGGCCTGACGCTCTTCATCCTGCTGCGCTTCGTGCTGCTCGGCGCCCGCACGCTGCGCGGCGGCTGGGCCGTCGGCGGGGCGCGCCCGGCATGAGCCGGGTCGCCCCCCGCGCGGCGCTCGCCCTCTGGCTGCGGATCGGCTGCACCTCGTTCGGCGGTCCCGTCGCCCAGATCGACCTGATGCACCGCGAGGTCGTCGAGCGCCGCGGCTGGGTCGACGAGCGCTCGTTCCTGCACGCGCTGCGGCTCTGCAACGCGCTGCCGGGCCCCGAGGCCCAGCAGCTCGCCAGCTGGCGCGGCTGGCGGGTCGGCGGCCTGCGCGGGGCCGTCGCCGCCGGCGGCCTCTTCATCCTGCCGGGCCTCGTCCTGATCCTCGCCCTCGCCTGGCTCTACGCCTCGCTCGGCGAGACCGCCGCCATGACGGGCGCGGTGCGGGCGCTCGGCGG
>CAIQOY010000246.1 GCA_903873565.1 uncultured Actinomycetes bacterium | reverse complement strand
GGCGATGTCGGTCGTCGTCGACGGCAAGCGCTACGCGACGCCGCTCCTGATCGCCCTGCTCGCCCTCGCCTTCTTCGACCTGATGTTCGCCGTCGACTCGGTGCCCGCCATCTACGCGGTCACCAAGGACCCGTTCATCGTCCTCGCCGCGAACGCCTTCGCGCTGCTCGGCCTGCGCACGCTCTACTTCGCGATCGCGACGTCGCTCGAGCGCTTCGTCTACCTGCAGCCCACCTTGGCGATCGTGCTCGGCTGGGTCGGCTTCAAGATGATCATCAGCCACTGGTTCCATATGCCGGCGCCGATCAGCCTCGCCGTCGTCCTGCTGATCCTCGGCGCGGGGATCATCGCCTCGGTCCGCAAGAACCGGCAGGCCGATGCGGCCGCCGGGCACTGACGCCTAGTCGCCGGAGCGCGCGGGCGGCTCGATCGTGAGCCGCGGCAGGGCGCGATCGAGCCAGCGCGGGATCCACCAGGCGCGCCGGTCGAGCAGGTGCATCAGCGCGGGCACCAGGGTCAGGCGCACGACGAAGGCATCGAGGGCGATCGCCAGGCCCAGCGCGAGCCCGAACTCCTTGATGGTGCGGTCGACGCCCGTCAGGAAGGCGAAGAAGACGACGCTCATGATGATCGCGGCGGCGACGATCACGCGCCCGATCGCCGCCACGCCGTCGGTGATCGCGACGCGCGGCGTGTCGCCGCCCACGAACGCCTCGCGGATGCGGCTGACGAGGAAGACCTCGTAGTCCATGGACAGCCCGAACACGAGCGCGAACACGATCACGGGCAGGAACGACTCGATCGGGCCGGTCCGGTCGAGCCCGATCAGCCCCATGCCGTAGCCCTGCTGGAAGACGAGCGTCAGGATCCCGAAGCTGGCGGCGCACGAGAGGATCGTGGTGAGGGCGGCCTTGACGGCGATCACCACGCTGCGGAAGGCCATCGTCAGGATCAGGAAGGTGATGCCCACCACGAACAGGAGGAACCACGGGATGCGCTCGAAGATGCGGGCCGAGATGTCCTCGAACGCCGCGGTGGCCCCGCCGACGTAGGCGACGGCCCCGGTGCCCGCGAGCGCCGCGGGGATCGTGTCGGTGCGGAGCCGCTCCACGAGCTCGGCGGTCGCCTGGTCCTGCGGGGCGCTGGTCGCGTACGCGGTCACGATCGCCGTGTCCCCCGCCTGGTTGGGGATCGGCGGGGTGGCGAAGGCCACGCCGTCCGTCGCGGCGACCGCCTGCTGCACCTTCTCGGCGGCAGCCATGTCGCCCTTCGTGTCGATCGCGATCAGGAGCGGGCCGTTGAAGCCGGGCCCGAAGCCCTCGGCCAGCCAGTCGTAGGCGATGCGCTGCGTCGTCGTCTTCGGGGACGAGCCCGCGTCGGCGGCGCCCAGCTGGATGCCGACCACGGGCAGGGCCGCGAGCAGCATCACGCCGAGCGGCAGGAGCAGGAACAGCCAGGGGCGGCGCGTGACGAGCCGCCCCCAGCGTGCGACGGCGGTGGCCTTCTGGGCCTCGAGGGTGTCGTCGGGCACCTTGACGAACGGCAGCTTGAGCCGGTCGACGCGGTGTCCGAGGAGCGCCAGGACCGCGGGCAGCAGCGTGACCGCGACGGCGACCGAGGTGAGCACCGTCAGGGACGCCCCGATGCCCATCTTGGTGATGAAGTCGAGGCCGACCGTGGCCAGCCCGACGATCGAGATCGCCACCGTGGTGCCGGCGAAGATCACGGCCCGCCCGGCGGTCGAGGCGGCGAGCCCCGCGGCCTCCTTCGGCGAGGCGCCCTCGTGGAGGGCCTGCCGGAAGCGCGTGACGATGAACAGCGAGTAGTCGATGCCGACGCCGAGGCCGATCATCGTCGCCAGGATCGGGGTGATCGTGTTGAAGTCGGTGAAGCCGGCGGCGAGGGTCAGCGTGGCGATGCCGAGCCCGACGGCCAGCAGGGCGAGGAAGATCGGCAGGAGCGCCGCGATCACCGTCCCGAAGACGATCAGCAGCACGATCACGGCGGCGAGGAGGCCCAGCGCCTCGGACGCCCCCTGCTCGGGCTGCTCCTGCACCGCGTTGCCGGTGAAGGCGACCTGGACGGGCGAGCCCGCGACGGCGGCGCGGACGTCGTCCTTGAACGTGTCGATCGTGCCGGCCGGCAGCGTCCAGCCCTGCTGGTCGAACTGCACGTCGGCGTAGGCCACGGTGCCGTCCTCCGAGACCTGCCCGCTCTCGCCGGTGAACGGGTCGCCCGTGCCCACGATGTGCGCCACCCCGGAAGCCGCCTCGAGGGCCGCGGCCACCGCCGCCTTCGCGTCGGCGTTCCCGATGCCGTCCTCCGCCCGGAACACGATCGTGGCCGAGTCGCCCGCACGGGCCGGGAAGCGCTCCTCGAGCAGGTCGCCCGCGCGCTGCGCGTCGGAGTCGGGGATCGAGAAGTTGTTCTGCAGCTCCCCGCCGAGCGTCTGCGACCCCGCGATGATCGCCGCGATCAGCAGGACCCAGACGCCGATGGCGCGCCACGGGTGGCGGGCGATCGCGCCGGTCAGGGCGCTGAGGGCGCCGCGGGACGGGGAGACGGGGGCGGGCTGCATGTGCGCGTGGTCACGGCCCCCAGCGGAGGTCGACGCGACTCCCGTAAGGGTGCCTGATCCGAGGGCCCCCGGCGGCGATTGCGGGGCTTCCCCCACTCCGGCAGGTGCGGTAGCGTGCCCGCGTGACCCGTCGCCCCCGCATCGGCATGACCCTCGAGCTCGACGATCCCATGCTGGTCAAAGTCGAGCGCAACATGCGCGAGCCGCTCGTGGAGGCGGGCGCGATCGTGGTCGCCCTGCCGCGCGACACCCCGCCCGACGCCATCCCGGACCTCCTCGAGGACCTCGACGGCATCCTCCTGTCGGGGGGCGAGGACGTCGATCCCGGCCACTACGGCGAGGAACGCCACCCCAAAGTCAACACGGTGACCCCGGAGCACGACGCGTTCGAGCTCGCGCTCGCCCGGGCCGCCCTCGAGCAGGGCGTGCCGATCCTCGGGATCTGCCGCGGCAGCCAGGTCCTCGCGGTGGCCGACGGCGGCTCGCTCGTGCAGGACGTGCCGTCGCAGGTCGAGGGGTCGGGCACCCACATGGTCGACTGGCCGACCCTCGCCGACGCCGAGCCCGGCGACCACTGGCACCGCGTGAGCGTGGAGCCCGGCAGCCGGCTCGCCGGCTGGGTCGGCGACGGCGAGCCGCTGATCAACTCCTTCCACCACCAGGCCGTCGCCCGGACCGGCGAGCGACTGCGCCCGGTGGCCTTCGCGGAGGACGGGGTGGTCGAGGCCACCGAGAGCGCACCCGATGCGCCCTTCGCCGTCGGCCTGCAGTGGCACAACGAGTTCATGTGGCGACGCGACGGGCGCTGGCTCGGGCCGTTTCGGGACCTCGTCGACGCGGCCCGCCGACGGGCCGCCGCCCGCGGCTAGCCGCGCTCGACCTTCGACCCGCCGACGATGTCCTCGGACCCGTCGGCCCAGCGCACGAGGGCCTTGTGCCCGCCGTCGTAGTCGGGGCCCCAGACCAGCAGCGTGGCGGGCTCCCCCCAGGCGGTGACGGGCTCCTCGAGCGCGGGCTCCTCGCCCCGGAAGAAGCGCACGAAGGGGTTCGCGGCGCGCTCGGCGCCGATCGTCGTGGGCACCGTGTGGCCCGGGTGCACCACGATCGCGTCGTCGAGCTCCAGCAGGCGGCCGAGCGATGCCTTGAGGTCGGCGAGGTCGGTGTGGCCCGGCGCGCGCGTGCCGCCGACGGTGCCGTTGAAGAGCACGTCGCCGGTGAAGACGTCCGTGCCGTCGACCAGGAAGGCGAGGTGACCGCCGGCGTGGCCCGGCGTCGGGATCGAGCGCACCTCGAGGCCGGCGAGCGCGAACGTCCCGTCCTCCTCGAGCACGTGCTCGATCGGGCCCGTGTAGTGGCCCTCATCGCGGATCAGCTCGATCGCGCGGGCGCTCGCCCCGACGGGCGCGCCGTAGCGCTCCCGAACCTCGTCGAGGTCGTAGATGTGGTCGATGTGGTGGTGCGTGAGCAGGATGCCCTCGATCGTCAGGTCGTTGGCCTCGACGAAGGCGTGCAGCTCGTCGTGGGCGCCGTTGCAGTCGATCCAGAGCGCGGGGCCGCCAGCCTCCTTGGCGACGACGTAGGCGTCGGCCATCCACTGGGGATCCTGGGTGTGGTGGATCAGCATCACGGCTCCTCGCGGTAGCGGTTGGTTATCGGCATGCGCCGGTCGCGCCCGAACGCGATCGGATGCACCTTCAGCCCCGGCGCACCCTGACGGCGCTTGTACTCCGCCCGATCGACGAGGCCCGCGACCCTCAGCGCCAGGTCCAGATCGCACAATCCCGCCGCGGCGATCTCGTGCGGCCCCATCCGCTCCTCGATGTACGCGTGCAGCACCGGATCCAGCACCTCGTACGGCGGCAGCGACTGATCATCGCGCTGGCCCTCGCGCAGCTCCGCCGTCGGCGGCCGCTCAATCGTCGACCACGGGATCACCTCCCGCCCCTCTCGCTCGTTCAGAAACCGCGACAGCGCATGCACCAGCGTCTTCGGGACGTCCTTGATCGGCGCGAAGCCCCCCACCGAATCCCCGTACAAGGTCGAGTAGCCCGTCGCCACCTCCGACTTGTTGCCGGTGGTCAGGACCAGCCAGCCATGCTGGTTCGACAGGCTCATCAGGATCACGCCGCGCAGGCGCGCCTGCAGGTTCTCCCCCGCCAGCCCCTCCACCTCCGGCAGCAGGTCATGGAACGCGAGCCGCAGATGCTCGATCGGCAGCTCCCGGAAATCCACCCCGAGGTTCTCCGCCACCACCCGCGCATCCGACCGCGTCTCCTCCACGTTGAACCGGGTCGGCATCGACACCGCATGCACCCGCTCCGGCCCCAGCGCGTCCGCGGCGAGTGCCGCGACCAGCGCCGAATCGATCCCCCCCGACACGCCCAACAGCACCCCGGGAAACCCGTTCTTGACCACATAGTCGCGCAGCCCCAGCACCAGCACGCCCCACAGCTCCTCCAGCTCCGAGCCCGGCAGCGGCGCGACCTCGGCGACGACGGGCGGTCCGGGCTCGCCGACGGGGATCTCGGCGGCGATCGCGATCGCCCCGGCCCCGCGCCCGCTGGGCAGGTCGAGGTCGCAGACCACGAGGTCCTCCGCGCAGAAGGCGCCCCGCGCCACGAGGCCGCCGGCGGCGTCGAAGACGAGGCTGCGGCCGTCGAAGAGCAGCTCGTCCTGCCCGCCGACCAGGTTGGCGTAGGCCACCGCGCAGCCCTCGTCGGCGGCGAACGCGCCGATCAGCTCATCGCGCTGGCGGCCCTTGCCGAGGTGGTACGGCGATGCCGAGAGGTTGACCACCAGCGACGCCCCGCCGCGCGCCGCGGCGTGCGCCGGCCCGTCGGCGACCCAGATGTCCTCGCAGATCGTGATGCCGACGAGCGCGCCGCCGGCCTGCACGAGCAGCGGCCCGTCGCCCGGCCGGAACGTGCGCTGCTCGTCGAAGACGCTGTAGTTCGGCAGCGCCATCTTGTCGTAGCGCGCCGTCACCGCCCCGCCCTCCAGCACGAACGCGCTGTTGCGCACCCCATCGGAGCCCGCCCACGGCGACCCCACGATCACCGGTACCGCGACCTCGCCCGCCAGCCGCACCACCGCCGCCTCGCAGGCCCGCACGAACGACGGGCGCAGCACCAGGTCCTCCGGCGGATAGCCCGACACCACGAGCTCCGGCGCCACCACGAGGTCCGCCCCCAGCTCGGCCGCCCGGGCCGCCGCAGCGGCCACCAGCGCGACGTTGCCGGCGAGATCGCCGACCGTCGGGTTCAGCTGGGCGAGCGCGATGCGCACGCCGGGCAGTCTACTGCGATGCGGCGGCCCGGCCCGCCTGCCGGGCGAGCGCGGTCGAGACCGCGGCGTCCAGGCCGATGGCCCCGTGCAGGCACGCCGCCTCGGGCGTGCGCTGCTGGTCGGCGTCCACGCAGTGCAGGACGGCCACGACCCGCTCGCGGGGCGTGCCCAGCCGCTCGGCGACGCGCTCGATGCGCCGCGCGCTGAGCCGCGGGATCCCGAGCAGGCGGCCCTCCTCGGACTGCTGGAGCACCGGCCCGGGCACGAAGGCGTCCGCGGCGCCGACGGCGAAGAGCAGGCTCGCGCAGCCGACCACCGATGGGTCGAGGCGCGGATGCAGGAGCGCGAGCTCCCGGCAGGCGGTCGCCACCGCGACGGTGTGCTGGAGCGCGCCCCCGGCGTAGGCGTGGTGGTGCTCGACGCTCATCGGCGCGGCCCGGAAGGCGACCCGCAGGGGCTCGTCGGCGAGGACGGCGGCGGCGAGCTCGCGCAGCGGCGCGTCGGGGATCTCCTCGACCAGGAACTCGAGGAAGCCCTCGAGGTCGTCCACGTCGCGACGGGCGCCCGGCACGAAGTCGAGCGCGTCCGCCTCGGCCTCCACGCGCTCCAGCGAGCGCACGACGATCTGCGGCCGGCCCCGGAACGACTCCACCGACCCGAGGACGCGCACGACGTCGCCGGCCTCGAAGCGGCCGTCCAGGATCGGGGCGTCGTCGAACACGGTGGCCCGCACGCGCCCGGTGCGGTCGGCGAGCTCGAGCGCGAGGTACGGGCTGCCCGTGCGGGTGCGCCGGCGATCCTTGCGCAGCACCGCGAACGTCGAGTCGACGAGCTGGCCCTCGACCAGCTCGGAGACGGACGTGCGGGCGTCGGCGGCCATGCCGTGAGTCTAGGCGGCTGGCAGGGCGGACGGGCGAGCGCCGATACCATGCCGGGCCCGATGGGCAGTCCCGCCGAACCCCTCCACGTGCGCCCGTTCCGCGGGCTGCGCTACGACCCGGCCCGCCACCCGGCGTTCTCGGTCGTCGCGCCGCCCTACGACGTGATCACGATGGCCGACCGCATGCGGCTCGTGGCGCGCTCGAACCGCAACGTGGTGCGCCTGATCCTGCCCGACGTGGGCCGGGCCGAGAACGCGCGGCGCCTGCTCGACGAGTGGCGCGCCGACGGCACGCTGCTCCAGGAGGAGTCGCCCTGCCTGTACCGCACCGAGGAGACCTTCATCGGCCCCGACGGCGTGCAGCGGGTGCGCGAGGGCATGATCGCCCTCGTCGGGCTGCCGGACGGCGACGGCACCATCCTCCCCCACGAGCGCACGATGCCGAGCATCGTCGAGGACCGCCTGCGGCTCCTGCGCGCCACGCACGCGCAGCCCTCGCCGATCCTCGTCACCTACGACGATCCCGACGGCGAGATCGACACCGCGCTGCGCGCCGGCTCCGAGCCGACGCCCGTCATCGACCTGACCGACGACCACGGCACCCACCTGCGCATGTGGCGCGTGCCGGAGTCCGAGATCACGGACCGCATCCACGCCACCCTCGCCCAGCGGCGCCTCTTGATCGCCGACGGCCACCACCGCTACGCCACCGCCCTCGCCTACCGCGATGCGCACCCCGAGGACCCCTCGGCCAACGCGATGATGATGTACCTCACGAACGGCGCCAGCCCCGGCCTCGTGATCTTCCCGATCCACCGCATCGTCGGCGGGATCGACGCCGCCGAGCAGGAGACGCTGCCCGAGCGCCTCGCCGCGGCCGGCTTCGAGGTGCGCGAGGCCGGCGACGGCGTCGTCCAGCTCGAGCAGGCGATGGCGCCGATCCCGCACGACCACGGCGTCTTCGGCCTCGTGCGCCGCGACCACCCGCCGCTGCTCGTCTCGGCCCCGCCCGAGGAGCGCGCCCGGACGCCGCTGGAGCGGATCGACGCCGTGATGCTCCAGGACCGCATCCTCGGCCCGCTGCTCGGCCTCACCGCCGAGGTCGTGGCCACGACGGACCGGATCCGCTACACCGCCTACTCCGACGACGCCGCCGCGAAGGTCGAGGAGTCAGGCGACGTCGCGTTCATCCTGCGCGCGCCCACGGTGCGCGAGGTCGAGAACGTGGCGCTGGCCGGCGAGGTGATGCCGCAGAAGAGCACCTACTTCTACCCCAAGACCCTCGACGGCCTCGTGATCCGCACCCTCGACGGCCCCCAGCCCGCGAACGGGTAGCCTTCGACCATGGCCGTCACCGAGGAGCAGGTCCGCGAGGCGCTGACCCGGGTCATCGACCCCGAGCTCAAGCAGGACCTCGTCACGCTGCAGATGGTGCGCCAGATCGCGATCGGCGACGCGGGCGACGTCACCGTCGGCGTCGCCCTCACGATCCCGGGCTGCCCGCTGAAGGCCACGATCGACCAGGACGTGCGCCGCGAGGTGCAGACGGTCGAGGGCGTCGCCTCCGTCCACGTCGACTTCACGAGCATGTCCGAGGACGAGCGCGCCCAGCTGGCGACGCGCCTGCGCGGCGGCCGGCCGCCCCAGCCCGCCGGCGAGCTCTCCGTCTCCCCGAGGACGCGGATCATCGCGGTGGCCTCCGGCAAGGGCGGCGTCGGCAAGTCGTCGCTCACGGTCAACCTGGCGATCGCCTTCCAGCAGCTCGGCCTCGAAGTGGGCGTGATCGACGCCGATATCTACGGCTTCTCGGTCCCCGGCATGCTCGGCATCCATCAGCGCCCCGTCACCGTCGACAGCATGATCGTGCCGCCCGTCGCGCACGGCCTCAAGACGATCTCGATCGGCTACTTCATGGACGAGGGCGGCGCCGTCCTCTGGCGCGGGCCGATGCTGCACAAGGCGATGCAGCAGTTCCTGTCCGACGTCCACTGGGGCGAGCTCGACGTCCTCCTGATCGACATGCCCCCGGGCACCGGCGACGTGGCGATCTCGCTCGGCAGCCTCCTGCCGCACAGCGAGGCCGTCGTCGTGACGACGCCGCAGGCGGCCGCCCAGCGCGTCGCCGAGCGCGCCGCCGCCGTCTCCGAGCGGGTCAACATGCGCGTCGTCGGCGTCGTCGAGAACATGGCCTACCGCGTCTGCCCCTGCTGCGGCGAGCGCGACGAGCTGTTCGGGTCGGGCGGCGGCGCCTCGCTCGCCGGCCACCTCGAGGTGCCGCTGCTCGCGCAGATCCCGCTCGAGCCGGCGCTGCGCGAGGGCGGCGACAGCGGCGTGCCCTTCACGGTCTCGCAGCCCGACTCCCCCGCCGCCGTGGCGATCCGCGAGCTGGCTGAGCGGCTGCACTCGATGCGCACGCAGGACCCCGTGCAGCGCATCAGGAAGCCGCTGAAGATCGTCTAGCCCAGCAGGCGCGCGAGCACGGCCGGGTCGATCCGGTCGCCGCCCGCCCAGCGCCCGTCCAGGTTCTCGTCGAAGACCCAGGCGGCGAGCGCCCGCTCGAGCGCCGCGTCCCACGGGCCCTCGGGCTCCGCGGCGTGGCCGGCG
>CAIQOY010000245.1 GCA_903873565.1 uncultured Actinomycetes bacterium | reverse complement strand
GGGTTTCGCTAGAATCCGCTTCGCCGTTGGGGGATCGTCTAATGGCAGGACGGCTGGTTCTGGTCCAGTTAATCGGGGTTCGAGTCCCTGTCCCCCAGCCATGACGAGGCCGGGCCGCGCAGGCGGTCCGGCCTCCGTCGTATCGGGCCGCGGCAACCCGGGGACCCGCCCCGCGGCCGTACCGACGCGGGCTGCGATAGTGGGGACATGGGCGTGATCCCCGGCAGCCTGTTCCCGAACGCCGAGCGGGTGCGCGCGATCCGCGACGCGATCATCGCGCTGGTGCCGCCGCCGGGCGATCCCCTCACCGAGGACCAGGCGATCGCGATCGCCGACCTGTTCGAGGGCGACGTCGGCGTCCTCCTCTTCATGCGCGACCATCCGGGCCACTGGATCTGCCTGTCGGGCAACGCGATGGGCGACGGGCCCGTCGACGTGGCCAAGGAGGTCTGGCACTCGCGCCTGGTGGAGGCCGCCGACGGCCACCACGCCTTCTGGGCGCGCCTGTCCGAGACGACGCCGCCGGAGAACTGGTGATCCCCCGGCCGCACGGGTATGGTCACCGCGTGCGCCGCCTGCCCCTGCTCGCCGCCCTCGCCCTCGCCGCCGCCCTCTCGCCCGCGACGGCCTCGGCCGCGACGGTCCCCGCCGCCTTCACGAACGACGCGGTGCGCTGCGCCTGGCCGATCGAGAGCACGCCGACGAAGGCCAACGTCGCCTACCCCGACTCCAACGCCACCTACTGGACGACGCCCTACGTGGCGCTGCCGGGCATGCGCATCACCCTCACGGGCACCTACCCCACGGCCCGCTTCTTCTCGGTCAACGTCTACGCCTCGTCGGGCCAGGACTTCACCGTTAACGGGGTGCCCTCGGCGATCACCGACTACGAGATCGCCCCCGACGCGGGCACCGCCAACCCGTGGCAGACCCCGGGCGCGGCCGCGGGCACGTACACGATCACCCTGCGCGGCGCGGTCTCCGCCAAGGGGCCCGCGAACGTGATCCCGATCGCCCCCGCGACGCCGGCGACCCCCTTCGTGACGGGGCTGCCGAAGCGCACCGGCTTCGTCACGGTGCGCGTCTACCTGCCCCGGGGCGGCGATCCCTCGACCGTGCCCCTGCCCACGCTCACCTACAGCTATCCGGGCGGCGCGCAGACGACGCTCCGGCAGTGCGCCCGGGCGCAGACCAGCCCGACCGCGGCGAGCCAGATCCGCTCGGTCGCCATGCGCCGGGCCGTCAAGGCGCTCCTCGGCGGCGGCCAGGCCTCGCCGCCCGCCGCCGGCACGGGCGCCTGCGCCGCCGTGCTGGTCTTCTGCCGGGCGTCGGGCGGCACCACGCCCTTCCCGAACAGCGACTCGGGCTACGTGGCGGCGAAGTACCAGCCGGCGCCGGGCTACCTGACCGTCGTGCGCGCCGCGATGCCGACCAGCGCGGTGGCCTACGGCTCCGGCCCCGGCCTCTGGCCCGCCACGGCCGCGGGGATCGACCTGCGCTACTGGTCGTTCTGCACGTACGTCTACGCCAAGCCCTACCCCGTCGTGAAGATCGGCCGGATCATGGGCTGCGTCGCCGACCAGGACATGCCCGTCGCCACCGGCAACGTCGCCACCGTCGTCATCTCCTCGCTCGCCGACCGGCCGGCCCTGACCCGCGATCCGCAGAACCAGCTCGGCTGGCTGCCCACCTCGGCGTCGCAGCCCGACACGACCGAGGTCATCGCGGTGCGCAACATGCTCGCCGACACGGGCTTCACCGCCAGCGTCATGAACGCCGCCCCCTCCGACCCGACGTCCGCGCAGAGCACGATGGGCGCCTACTACCCGACCATCGCGCAGTGCACGACGCAGACCTTCGCGGCCGCCGCGCTGCGGGCCGGCGGCGGCGCGGCCGGCGCGCAGGCCGGAGTCGCCGCCTGCTTCCAGTCGCCGGCC
>CAIQOY010000244.1 GCA_903873565.1 uncultured Actinomycetes bacterium | reverse complement strand
GCTGGTCGGGCAAGGATTTCCCGGGCGCCTAGATCGGCCGGGCGGCGCCCCGCAGATCCCGCATCCGCCCGGCCCGCCGGGCGTCGGTCAGGAGCAGCGGCACGTCGATCTCGTGCAGCCGCCCGAAGTCGACGTCGAAGGTCGCGATCGCGTCGCAGCGGTGCGCAATCGCCGTGGCGGCCATCGCCGCGTCGTACGAGCGCAGCCCGGTCGTGAACATGATCGCCGGCACCTCGTCGAGGATGGCGGTCAGGTCCGCCCGGAACCAGTCGATCGACGCGAGGTACTCGGCCCAGCGGCGCCGCGTGCGGGCCGTCAAGGAGCGGGAGCGGCGGCGCACCCGCGCGTCGAGGAGCCCCGCGCGTCGGTCGCGTCCGGCATCGAGCGCGGCGATGTACGACATCGCCTGCGGAACCTCCAGGTCGACCAGCTCGCTGAACACGATGCTCGCCCCGCGCTCGCTCAGGAGGGCCAGGAGCTCGCGGGATTCGCGGTGGCGCGGGTTCGACTCGACCATCGACTCGACGATGAACGAGGTGTCCACGAGGACGCGCAGCGGGCCGGGCGGGATCGGGTCGCCGATCGCGCAGACGCCGCGAGCGGGTTCCCGCTGGGCCACCGCCGTCAGCGCCCGATCGCCCTGCGGGTGTCGATCGGCCGCGGGCAGCGGATGCCGCCGAGGGCCTTCTGCGCCTGCCGGCGGCGGGCCTCCGGGTCGGTGATCCGCGCTGGTGTGAACGTCGCATCGACGGCCTTGATCAGGCGGTGGCTGCGGGGCGTCGCGCCGTTGCGATGGGGCTGGGCGGTGGATTCGCTCATCTCGCGCCCAGCGTACCAAGCGGTCGGCGCACGTGTCCGTGCCGGATCGGCGCCGGTCTCGCGCGGATCCGCGCGGATCCGTCACGCGCCCCGGGGCGGGGCTCAGGGGCGCCCGACGGCGGTTCCGGCGGGGGCGCGGGCGGTCCGCTCGAAGGCGGCGATCGAGGCCTCGACGTCGGCCTTCGCGATGTCGCGCACGATCAGGACGATCCGCGAGGCGCGGTCCTCGTCGGGCCACGCGTCGAGGTGCGCGGGCGGGTGGATCACGTGCTGCACCCCGTGCAGGACGAGCGGGCCCTCGGCGCCGGTGTCGAGCAGGCCCTTGACGCGCAGGACGTCGTCGCCGCGGGCCTGCAGCAGCATCGCCAGCCAGAGCCCGAACATCGTCCAGTCGAGCGGCTCCTCCCAGCGCAGCGCGAGCGCGTGTACGCCGAGGTGGTGATCGCCGTGGTCGTGCGCGCCGTGCCCGTCGCCGACGGCCTCCAGCCAGTGGCGCACCTCCTCGGCGCGGCGGTCGGCCGCGAGCACCCCGAGCCCGACGAGCCGCGCCGCGTCGACGCGGCCGTGGTCGGCCGCGAGGATCGCGCAGGCCGGGTTGGCGGCCCGCACCAGCGCCTCGGCCGTTGCGGGGTCGGCGTCGGCGAGGTCGCCCTTGGCGAGCACGACGCGGTCGGCGACCGCCACCTGCTTGGTCCACTCGGGCTGGCGGCGGGCCTGCAGCGGCGCGTTGACGCAGTCGACCACGCAGACCACCCCGTCGGCCATGTAGTGGCTGGCCAGCATCGGGTCGGACTGCAGCGTC
>CAIQOY010000243.1 GCA_903873565.1 uncultured Actinomycetes bacterium | reverse complement strand
GGCGCGGTACGGTAGCCCCGTGCCGGCGCACCCCGCCCCCCACGTGCCCGTCTACGACGACGACCCCTACGCCGAGGACGTCCTCGTCGACCCCTACCCGCTGTTCCGGCGGATGCTGGCCGAGGACTCCGCGGTCTGGCTCTCGCGCTACGAGGTCCACGCGATCACGCACTTCGACGCGGTGCACGGCATCCTCGTCGACCACGAGACGTTCATCTCCGGCGCGGGCGTCGGCCCCGTCAACCTCCACGTCACCCCCAACTGGCGCCCGCAGGGCATCCTCGAGTCCGACCCGCCCCGCCACACCCCCATGCGCGAGGCCGTCACCGGCGTGATCTCGCCGCGGGCCATGCGGCGCCTCAGGCCCGGCTTCGACGAGGTCGCCGAGCGGATGGTCGCGGAGCTCGTGGCCCGGGGCGGCGAGGTCGACCTCGTGCGCGACCTCGCCGAGCCCTTCACGCTCGAGGTCTTCGGCGACGCGCTCGGCATCGACCGCGCGGGCCGGGCCGAGCACCTCGTCGCCCACGGGGCGATGAACTTCTCCTACTTCGGCCCCGACAACGAGATCCACCGCCGCACCGTCCGTGCCGGCGAGCACACGATCGACTACGTGATGGAGCGCTGCGCCCGCGAGCGCCTCGCGCCCGGCTCGATGGGCGCGCAGATCTGGGAGCGCGCCGACCAGGGCCTGATCGACCCCGAGCGGGCGGTCCTGCTCGTGCGCGCCCTGCAGTCGGCCGGGCTCGACACCACGATCATCGCGATCGGCAACACGCTGCGGCTCCTCCTCGACCACCCCGAGGCCTGGGCGCGCCTGCACGACGACCCGGGGCTGGCCCGCTTCGCGATCGACGAGGCGCTGCGGCTCGAGGCGCCGTTCCAGTCGTTCTACCGCACGACCAGCCGCCCCGTGGAGGTCGACGGGGTCGCCCTCGACCAGGGCGAGAAGCTGCTGCTCCTGGTCGGCGCGGCCAACCGCGACCCGCGCCGCTGGGGCGACGATGCCGACGACTTCGACCTCGACCGCAACGCCGGCGGCCAGCTCTCCTTCGGGATGGGCATCCACCAGTGCGTCGGCCAGCCGATCTCGCGCCAGGAGTCCGACGCGCTGATCTCGGCCCTGGCCCGCCGGGTGGCGCGGCTCGAGCCGGCCGGCGCGCCCGTGCCGATGGTGCACACCACGCTGAAGGGCTGGACCAGCCTGCCGGCGCGCCTCGCCGCGGCCTAGGACCGGAAGACCGGTGGGCCGTGCAGCCAGGCCGCCGCGGCCCGCGCGATCGCCTGGCGGCACGGCTCGTCGACCGTCCCGGCGAGGTGCGTGATCCGCTCGTGGCTGATGGTGCGCGGCTGCTCGGTCATGGCGAAGGTCGGGCGGTCGAGCACGAGATCGCCGACGACGGGCACATGCGACCGCCAGCCGCGGTCGCGCGCCGTGCACGGCACGACGATCGTCAGCCGCTGGGCGATCGCGGCGTGCATCCGCGCCGCGATGACGACGGCCGGGCGCTGCCCGCCCTGCTCGTGGCCGACGGGCTCGCCGAGGTCGGCCCAGACGACCTGCCCGGGGCGCAGCCTCACGGCCGCTCGCCCCGCTCGGCCTCGCCCCGCTCCAGCTCGGCGATCCAGCGCGGCGTCGGATACGGATCGGGGTCCGGCGCGCCGTCCGGCTCGTGGACGAACGGGATCAGCCCCTCGGGCATCGGGTAGGGCGGCTCCTCCTCATCCGCCGGCCCCGCGTTCATCTCCGCCACGGCGAGCGCGACCCAGCGCTGGCGCTCGTACCCGTCCATCAGGATCGCCAGGAGGTGCGCCGGCGTCATCCGCTGCTCGCGCGCGGCGGCGTTGATGCGGTCGCGCAGCGCGCGGTCCACCTTGATGGTGGTCTCCAGGGGCATGCGGGAGAGTATACGCTCGGTATTCGCGGTGTCCATGCCCGCAGCATCCGGGGCTCCCGGCCACGCGGGGCGGCCGCAGGCGCGCGGCGCATGCGCAGCCGTGCGCGGGACCCGCGCCGACCCGCCCCGGGCCCGCGCGGGCGGCTACGCTGACCGCGCGCATGAGCAAGGCCAACATCCGGACCTGGGAGGAGCGCTTCGAGGGCGACGGCTACCTGTTCGGGACGGCGCCGAACGCGTTCCTCGCCCGCGAGGCCGGGCGCCTCGGCCCCGCGTCGCGGGTCCTCTGCGTGGCCGACGGCGAGGGCCGCAACTCGACCTTCCTGGCCGGCCTCGGCCACGACGTGCACGCGGTCGAGGCGGCGGCCAACGCGCTGGCCAAGGCCGAGCGGCTGGCCGCCGAGCGCGGCGTCGCGGTGCGCTTCGAGCAGGCCGACCTCGAGGACTGGGACTGGCCGGTGGCGGCCTACGACGCGGTCGTCGCGATCTTCATCCAGTTCACGGACCCCGCGGGGCGCGCGCGGATGTTCCGGCAGATGGCGGACGCGCTCGCCCCCGGCGGCCTGCTGCTGCTCGAGGGCTACGGCCCGGGCCAGCTCGCCTACGGCACGGGCGGCCCGAAGGCCCTCGACCACCTCTACCGGGTCGACGAGCTCGCGACCGCGTTCCCGGGGCTCGACCTCCTGCTCCTCGACGAGTACGACGCCGTCCTCGACGAGGGCCCACGCCACCAGGGCATGTCGGCGCTCGTCGACCTCGTCGCGCGCCGCCCCGCCTGAGCCCCGCCCGTCAGGTGCGGAGGAAGCGGCGCCACCGGCGCAGGTGCGCGAGCTGGTCGGCTTCGGCCTCCGTCAGGCCGCTGGCCTCGCGCTCGGCGAGCTCGGCCTCGCGCTCCCGCAGCTGCCGATGCATCGACGCGCGCACGGCCATGAAGTCGCCTCCGGCGGCCTCGATGCCCGTCCGCGTCTCGTGCATGCGGACCCCGAAGCCCCCGTCCGTGGTCTCGCACTCGTAGGCGATCGGCCCCTGGACGATCGTGACCATCTCGTACTCGCGCGAGCCGGGCAGCCGGCACTTGAACGGCGTGCCGACCGGCAGCGACGAGGAGTAGGCGAGGATCTTCCTATGCCGCATCGGCTTCCCCTGACGGATCGAGCGGCCCGAGGGCGCGACTGAGGTCGACCAGCATGTCCATGATGATAGAGCGCGGCAGGCGCACCGGATTCCCGCCCTTCCGCGCCGCCCGCCCCTCGCCTACGATCCCCGCGAACGTCCTTGGAGGAGAGGATTCCCCGATGAGCGCCGACGTCGCCTACCCGCACCTGCTCAGCCCGCTGAGGATCGGCTCGACCGAGGTGCGCCACCGCGTGATGCAGACGGCGCACGCGAAGATGTACTCGCAGAACGGGCACGACTCCCAGCGCGACATCGACTACCAGGTGGCGCGCGCCAAGGGCG
>CAIQOY010000242.1 GCA_903873565.1 uncultured Actinomycetes bacterium | reverse complement strand
TCGTCACCTCGGCCAGCGCCGCGAGGGTCGTCCAGCACTCGAAGTGCATCCCGTCGAGGTCGCTCTCCACGGGCAGGAAGTGGTCGTCGTTGTAGATGCCGTCGGCGCCGAGCGCCTCGGCCTCGACCCAGGCGGCGCGCATCGCCGCGAAGGTCCCGTCCTGCGGGCTGCACTCGTACCCGATGCGGATCGGCCGGCTCACGCGAAGAGGTCCCGGTCACGGTCGATCAGGCCAGTCGCAGCGCCCTCGGGGCCCGACTCGAGGACGGCGCCCCGCACGATCGCGGCGGGCACCCCGCCGGCGGGGCCGAGCGCGAGCTCGGCCGCGCTCGCCAGCTGGTCGGCCACGTGCACCTGCGTCGAGTGGAACGGCCGGCCGACGTCGTCGAGCCGTCCGGCGTGCTCCACCACGGTGGCGAGACCCGCGGCGCCGAGGGCGACGCCAACCGTGCCGCGGCGGAAGGGCCGGCCGATCGAGTCGGAGATCACGACCGCCACCACCGCGCCGGTCACGGCACGCAGGGCGTCGCGCAGGGCGCGGGCCGAGGCGTCCGGATCGACGGGCAGGAGCGTCACGTGGTCGGGCGCGTCCTGGTTCGAGCGGTCCACGCCGCTCGAGCCGAGCACGTGCCCCTGCGGGCTGCGGCCCACGATGAACGAGCCGCGCCGGCGCACGACCTGCGCCGACTCGCGCAGGATCACCTCGACGAGGCGCGGGTCGCCGCCGTCCTCGGCGGCGATCGCCGCGGCCTCGGCGGACGGCGTGACGGATGCGAGGTCGACGATCCGGCCCTCGGCCTTCGAGACGGGCTTCTGGGCCACGACCAGGACGTCGCCGTCGGCGAGCGCCTCACCCGCGTCGGCGACGGCTCCGACGAGGAGCGCCGCGAGGTCGTCGCCCGGGCGGATCCGCGCGGCGAGCGGGATCGGGATGACCCGGATCACGCGTCCTCGAACGACCAGCCGGTCAGCCGCTCCAGCTCGACCCGGACGATCGCGCGGTGGTCGGTGCGCGCCGCCTCGTAGGCGGGCACGAGGAAGGGCAGGACGTAGCGGCGCATGATCGCCGCCCGCTCGGCGTCGACGTCGATGGCGTCGCCGTCGCCCAGCACGACCGCGGGCCCCGCCCCCATCACGCCCCGCATCGGGAACTCCGTCTCGGCGACGCTGAACGAGAGGTGGCCCTGCTCGGCGAGCCGCCGCACCCAGCGGCGCTCGTGGCGGGTCCAGATCAGCATCGCGTCGTCGTCCGCGATCCGGTACCAGACCGGCACGGTCGTCGTCGTGCCGTCCTCGCGCAGCGTGCTGACGTGGGCGATCTTCGCGGGCCACGCGCGCAGGAAGTCGAGCGCCAGGGCGCGGTCGGCGTCGGCCATTGGGTCAGTCTAGGACGGTCAGGCCAGGACCGCGCGCGCGACGCCGGCCCGGGCGTCGGCGTCCTTGAGGAGCGCGGGCTGGGTGACGACGCGCAGCCCGAGCGCCTCGACCTCGCCCGCATGCCCGGCGTCGGCCGGGTCGAGCAGGTAGGCGCCGGCCACGTCCGCGACGCAGCCCGCGGCCCCGACCACGTCGGGGCGGTGGCCGAGCGACGCGAGCATCTCGACCAGCGGCCCCTTGACGGCACGCCCGCCGATCAGGGGGGCGACGGCGACGACGTCGTCACGGCGCGCGCGCACGGCCTCGCGCAGGCCGTCGACGGCGAGGATCGGGTCGAGCGAGACGAAGGGGTTGGACGGGGCGAGCACGATCCGGTCTGCCTCGGCGATCGCCGCCAGCACCCCGGGCCCGGGCCGGGCGCCGGGGACGCCCGCGAAGCGGACGCCGGCCACCGCGTCCGCGGCGCGACGGCGCACCAGCCACTCCTGGAACGGCAGCTCGCCGTCGTCGGTCGCGATCCACGTGCGCAGGCGGTCGTCGGTGGCGGCCAGGATCCGGCTCGGGCAGCCCCAGCGCGCGGCGACGTCGGCGGTGATCGCCGACAGCGGCTCGCCCGCGGCGAGCCGGCGCGTGCGGCTGATGTGCAGGGCGAGGTCGCGGTCGCCGAGGATGAACCAGTCGTCCTCGCCGAGC
>CAIQOY010000241.1 GCA_903873565.1 uncultured Actinomycetes bacterium | reverse complement strand
GTGATCGCCTTCTGCCGCACGCGCCACGGCGTCGACCGCCTGGCCAAGAAGCTCAACGCCGCCGGCGTCGGCGCCGCCAACCTGCACGGCGGCCGCGCCCAGAACCAGCGCGACCGCGCGCTGCACGCCTTCACCTCGGGACGGCTCCCCGTGCTCGTCGCGACGGACGTCGCGGCGCGCGGCATCCACGTCGATCAGGTCGCCTGCGTCGTGCACTTCGACCCGCCCGCGGACCCCGCGGACTGGGTGCACCGCTCCGGCCGCACCGGCCGCGCGGGCGAGCCCGGCATCGTCGTCGGCTTCGTCACGAAGCAGGACGAGCACGCCGTGCGCAAGCTGCTCGGCAAGGTCGGCGCGGACGCGCAGATCACCGCTCCCGACCTCGACGCGCTCGGCGCCGTCCGGCCCGTCCGGGTCGACGCCGCCCGTCCGGTCGAGGCCCCGGCCGCCGAGCCGGCCCCGGCGGAGCAGCATAAGCCGCGCCGCGACCAGCGCCCCGACGCGCAGGGCAACGCCCAGCGCCCGGCCAAGCACCGCCCCGGCACGCCGCGCCACAAGCGCCGCCGCCGGCCCCGCGCCGGCGTCTAGGCGCCGGGCTCCGGGTCGCCCGGCGGCGGGTCGCCGTCGGGCTGGGAGCGGCGCATCGCCTCGCGCTCCTTGGCGGGGTTGCGCTGGCGACCGAGGTTGCTGACGATCAGGGCCAGCACGGTCACGAGGTAGAGCTGGCCGACCAGGCCCTCGACCATCGCCAGCAGGCGCCCGACGGCGTCGGCGGCGGTGAAGTCCCCGTAGCCGACGGTGGCCAGCGTGATGTACGAGAAGTAGAGGAAGACGTACGCGTGCTGCGGGCCCTGCACGAAGAAGTCCTGGCCGCGGACCGCGTCGATCGCGAGGTACAGGTACGCGAAGGTCAGGCCCATCATCAGGTAGACGGCGACCGCGTCACCGACGACGCGGAGGTTGACGACCGGGGCCCGGACGACGCGCCCGAACAGGCGGATGATCACGCCGATCGCCAGCGCCGCGCTGAACAGGCCCGTCGCGGACCGGCCCGCCCCGTCGTCGATGAGGACGGCGACCGCGCCGATCAGCGCCACGCCGCCGACGACCGCGACCGGGGCGGCGATGAAGAGCACGCGCCGCAGGTGCGGGCTGCGGATGTGCGCCGTGACGACGATCTGGAACAGCAGCACCTGCACGAGCAGCGCGAGGATGCGCGTGACGATCGAGGCGTCGCCGATGGCGATCAGCGCGAAGGCGATGACCGAGAGGACCGGCGCGATCAGGACGTTGCGGTCGTCCGTGGCGTCGAGCCAGCGGCGGCTGACGAATCGCCGCTCGCGCTCGGCGTGCGCGTGGTCGCGGTGGCCGTCCATCCCGGCGGACGTTACGCGATCGGGAGCGGCCCTAGCCGCGGTCGGCGGCGGCGTCGCGCGGCCCGAACATCCGCACCGTCTCGGCGTCGTCGCCGGGCGGCACCACCCGCTCGCCGAGCATCGAGTCGATCACCATGTTCTGGAAGCGGTGGCACGACTCCTCGAAGCGGTAGCACATGCGACCGCCCTCGTAGGCGGGGTTGCGGAGGCCGTCCTGGACCCGCTCGACGATGCCGATGTCCTCCTGGTTGACCTCGTCCCAGAAGGCCATCAGCGCGTCGATGTCGCCCTCGGGGTCGGCGCTGCCGGCGACCGACTCGGGGTGGGTCAGGAGGTAGGCCACCTCCGCCGTGCGGCCCGGGCCGTCGGGGCGGGCGAGCAGCAGGAAGACGTGATTGGCCATCACGTTGATCGCGATGTTCGGGTACAGCCAGATGAAGCGCGCGGCCTCGGCGTCCTGGCCCTCCACGAACGTCACGGGCGGCAGGCCCTTCCAGCCGCCGTCGTCGGTGTTGGGGGCGATCGGCCAGGTGCAGAAGCCGACGTACTTGCCGGGGCCCTGCCAGCGGTAGTGGTCGTCCATCGGCGAGACCTTGACCAGCGCCGGGTGGACCCAGGGCAGGTGGTAGTACTCCATGAAGTTCTCGCCGATCAGCTTCCAGTCGGCCTCGATCGCGTACTCGACGCGCCGCGCCATCCGGTACTCGCCGAGGCGGTACCCGGCGAGGCGCTCCGTGAGGTCGCCGAGCTCGTCTTCGAGCGCGGGGGCCTCCGGGTCGAGACAGACGAAGACGAGGAAGTTCCACTGCGCGCAGCGCACCGGGTGCAGGCCCATGTCGGCCTTGTCGAAGGCCTTGATGTCCGACATGTCGAAGGCCGCGCGGGCGTCGACCGGGATCTCGCTCTCCGGCGTGAAGAGCGGCGTGCCGAGGCATGCCCCGTCGAGGTCGTAGGCCCAGGCGTGGTACGGGCACGAGAAGAAGCGCTTGACGTGGCCCGACCCCTCGCACAGCCGGGCGCCGCGGTGGCGGCAGACGTTGTGGTGGGCGCGCAGCTCGCCGTCGAGGTTGCGCGCCACGATGATCGAGCGGCCGGCCACCTCGACCACGAGGAAGTCGCCGGGCTCGGGGACCTCGTCGGCCACGCAGACCGGCACCCACGAGCGGCCGAACACGCGCTCCTGCTCGAGGGCGTGGAACTCCTCCGACGTGTAGGCGTCGGGGATCAGCGTCCAGGCGAAGTCGACGGGCAGCCGCGTCTTCGCGTACGTCTCCGGCGCGGAGAAGGCCTCGCGGGGCAGGGGCCGCTGCATGGGGGAAGCGTACCGCCCGCGTGCCGAGCGCCGCTCCGCCCGTCCCATCGCGTGGCACGACGCCCCGGGCGGAGCGGATACGCTCCGCGGCCATGGAGGCCCTGCTCGTCGACGGCGTGCGCACCCCGTTCGGCCGCAACCGCGGCGGGCTCAGCGGGCTGCGCACCGACGACCTCGCCGCGATCCCGCTGCGCGCGCTCCTGGCGCGCCATCCGGGGCTCGACCCGGCCCGGGTCGACGAGGTCCTGCTCGGCGACACCAACCAGGCCGGCGAGGACAACCGCAACGTGGCGCGGATGGCGCTGCTCCTCGCGGGGCTGCCCGTGGGCGTGCCCGGCGTCACCCTCAACCGGCTCTGCGGCTCGGGCGGCGAGGCCGTCGTGCAGGGCGCGCGGATGCTGCGCACCGGCGACGCGCAGGTGGTGATCGCCGGTGGCGTCGAGGGCATGAGCCGCGCGCCCTTCGTGCTGCAGCCCGCCGACGAGGCGCTGCCGCGCGAGCAGCGCCTGCACGGCACGGCGGTCGGCTGGCGGATGGTCAACCCGGCGATGCCCGCCGAGTGGACGCTGTCGCTCGGCGCCGCGACCGACCGGCTCGCCGCCCGCCACGGGATCGAGCGGGCCGCGATGGACGACTGGGCCCTGCGCAGCCACCGCCGCGCGCACGCGGCCTGGGAGGCGGGCCTGCACGCCGACGGCGTCGTGGCCGTGGGCGAGGTCGCCCGCGACGAGGGCATCCGCCCCGACGCCGATGCGTCGAAGCTGGCCGGGCTCGCCCCGGCCTTCCTCGAGGACGGCCTGATCACCGCCGGCAACGCCTCGCCGATCTCGGACGGCGCGCTCGCGATGCTGCTGGCGTCGCCCGACGCCTGCGCCGAGCACGGCTGGGCGCCGCTGGCCCGGATCGGGCTCAGCGCCACCGTCGGCGTCGCCCCGCAGGACTTCGGGGAGGCGCCGGTGCCCGCGATCCGGGCGCTGCTCGAGCGGTCGGGCCTCCGCGTCGCCGACATCGACCTCTGGGAGCTGCAGGAGGCCTTCGCGGCGGTGCCCCTGATCGCGATCCGGGAGCTCGGCCTCGACCCCGAGCGCGTCAACGTGCACGGCGGCGCGATCGCCTACGGGCACCCGCTCGGGGCCTCCGCGCCGCGGCTGATCATCGACCTCGCCCGCGAGCTCCACCGCCGCGGCGGCGGGACGGGCGTCGCCGCGGTCTGCATCGGCGTGGGGCAGGGCCAGGCCGTGCTCGTGCACGTCGACGGCTGAGCGCGCCTCGACGGCGATCTGCGGCTAGCCTTTCCCGGCAGAAAGCGCGCTCGCGCCACCGGAGAGGAACCACCAGATGGCCCACAAGTACTCGCTCCAGGACGACCAGGTCCCGCGGCACTGGTACAACATCGCCGCCGACCTCCCGAGCATGCCGCCCCCGCCCCTGCATCCGGGGACGGGCCAGCCGCTCGGCCCCGACGACCTCGCCCCGCTGTTCCCGATGGCCCTGATCGGCCAGGAGGTCTCGGCGGAGCGGATGATCCCGATCCCGGACCCCGTCCGCGACGTCCTCGCCATGTGGCGGCCCACGCCGCTCTACCGCGCGGACAAGCTGGAGGCGGCGCTCGGCACGGACTGCCGCATCTTCTACAAGTACGAGGGCGTCTCGCCCGCCGGCTCGCACAAGCCGAACACCGCCATTCCGCAGGCCTGGTACAACCAGCAGGAGGGCGTCAAGCGCATCGCCACCGAGACGGGCGCCGGCCAGTGGGGCTCGGCCCTGTCCTTCGCGGGCGCCCAGTTCGGCCTCGAGATCAAGGTCTACCAGGTGCGCGCCTCGTACGACGCGAAGCCGTACCGCCGCGCGATGATCGAGACGTGGGGCGGCGAGGTCGTCGCCAGCCCGTCGCCCGACACCAACGCGGGCCGCGCGATCCTCGAGACCGATCCGGACTGCCCCGGCAGCCTCGGCATCGCGATCTCGGAGGCCGTCGAGGATGCCGCCACGCGCGACGACACCAAGTACGCGCTCGGCTCCGTCCTCAACCACGTGCTGCTGCACCAGACCGTGATCGGCCAGGAGGCGCAGGAGCAGCTGAAGGCCCTCGACGCCTACCCGGACGTCGTCGTCGGCTGCGTCGGCGGCGGCTCGAACTTCGCCGGGATCGCGTTCCCCTTCCTCGCCGACAAGATCGCCGGCAAGGACATCCGCGTCGTCGCCGCCGAGCCCGCCGCCTGCCCGACGCTCACGCGCGGGCACTACGGCTACGACTTCGGCGACACGGCGCAGCTGACGCCGCTCCTGCCGATGCACACCCTCGGCCACGGGTTCATCCCGGCGCCGATCCACTCCGGCGGCCTGCGCTACCACGGCGCCGCCCCGCTGGTCTCCCACCTCCTCAACCTCGGCCTGATCGAGGCCGTCGCCTACCCGCAGCGCGAGTGCTTCGCGGAGGCGGTCCGCTTCGCGCGCACCGAGGGCATCATCCCGGCGCCCGAGCCGACGCACGCGCTGCGCGCGGTCGTCGCCGAGGTCGAGCGGGCGAAGGAGGAGGGCGTCTCGAGGACGATCCTGTTCAACCTCTGCGGCCACGGCAACTTCGACCTGGCCGCGTACGACGCGTACTTCGCGGGCACGATGGAGGACATCGAGCTCCCGGAGGCCGAGCTGGACGAGGCGGCCAAGGCCCTCGAGGGCATGCCCGCGATCGCGTAGACGATGGGAGCACCTCGAGGTGGCTCAGCCTGAAGCGCCTGAGCCACCTCGAGGCACTCCCGTCGCCGAGCGCGTCGTCGGCGGGGTCATGGGCGCCGACCGGCGCGTCGTGCGAGGGCGGTGTC
>CAIQOY010000240.1 GCA_903873565.1 uncultured Actinomycetes bacterium | reverse complement strand
CCCCGTCCCTCACGGAGGAGGAACCCCGAATGGCCCAGTCCGTCCAGATCCCGGGCACCGAGAACAACGCGAAGATCTGCAACGTGGTGGGCGTCGGCGCCCTCGCGTTCTTCTTCTCGATCATCTACCTGTGGATCTTCTGGTACCGCATCAACAAGGAGCTCGCCGCCTACGGCCAGTCCAAGGGCACCGAGGAGTGCGGCACGAGCCCCGGCAAGTCGCTGCTCGCCGTCACGCTCGGCGCGCTGATCATCGTGCCCGCGATCATCAGCTTCTTCCGCACGCACAAGCGCCTCGTCGCCGCCCAGAAGCTGGCCGGCCTCGAGCCCCTCAACGGCTGGATCTCCGTGATCCTGTACCTGGTCTTCTCGCCGGCCTGGCTCGCCTACATGCAGAGCGGCGCCAACCCGATCTGGGAGGGCCTCGGCTCCGGCTCCGCCGCGACGGCCCCCGCGCAGGTCGAGGCGCCGGCCGAGGAGGCCCCCGCCGAGGCCGCTGAGGCCGTCGACACGGCCGCCGAGGCCACCGACGCCGCCCCCGAGGGCGAGGCGCAGGCCTAGACCGTCCCGCACGGGCCGCGCTCCCCGGGCCGAGGGCTCTGGGGGGCGCGGCCGGGTGCGCACCTCAGGCCGCCTGCCCGTCGCCCGCGCGGTGGAGGTCCTGGAGGGCCTTGCCCTCGACCTTCCACGAGCGCTCCATGGCCTGCACGGCGGCCGCCGCGCCGGACATCGTCGTGATGCACGGCACCTTGTGGGCGATGGCCGCCCGGCGGATCGCGTAGCCGTCCCCGCGAGCGCCCTGCCCGAGCGGCGTGTTGATCACGAGCGCGATCCGCCCGTCGCGGATCAGGTCCGGGATCGTGGCGCCGCCGTCGTCGGAGATCTTGGCCACCTCGGTGACCTCGATGCCCATCTGGCGCAGCGCCTTGGCCGTGCCTGACGTGGAGTAGACGGCGAAGCCGGCCCGCACGAGCTGCTGGGCGATCGCCGCCGCCGCGGGCTTGTCGCGGTCGTTGACGGTCAGGGCCACGCCCGTGGTGCCGTCGGGGTCGGCCGTGGGCAGGCCCTGCCCCGCGGCGCGCTGCGCCTTGGCGAAGGCGGTCGCGAAGTCGGGGCCGGTGCCCATCACCTCGCCGGTGGCCCGCATCTCGGGGCCGAGCAGGGCGTCGGCGCCGGGGAAGCGGGCGAAGGGCAGCACGGCCTCCTTGACCGACACCATCCCGGGCGTGGCCGCGCGGATGCCGAGGTCCTCGACGCGCTCGCCGAGCGCGACGCGCACGGCGGCGTCGACGAGCGGGATGCCCGTGGCCTTGGCCACGAAGGGCACGGTGCGGCTCGCGCGCGGGTTGGCCTCGAGCACGTAGACCTCGCCGTCGCGGATCGCGTACTGCACGTTGACGAGGCCGACGACCCCGAGCGCGCGGGCCAGCTCCACGGTCTGGCGGCGCACCTCGTCCTCCACGGACTGGCCGATGGAGAGCGGCGGGATCACGCAGGCCGAGTCGCCCGAGTGCACGCCCGCCTCCTCGACGTGCTGCATGACGGCGCCGATCAGGACGTCACGGCCGTCGGAGACCGCGTCCACGTCGATCTCGATCGCGTCCTCGACGAAGCGGTCGACGAGCGTCGACGGGCCGACGTGCCCGTCGCGCAGCATCTCCTCGTCGTAGCAGATGCGCATGGCCCGGCCCCCGAGCACGTACGAGGGGCGCACGAGCACCGGGTAGCCGATCCGGCCGGCGATCTCCACGGCCTGGTCCATCGAGTCGGCGATCGCCCAGTCGGGCGCCTTCAGGCCCGTGCGGGCCAGGAGCTCGCCGAAGCGCAGCCGGTCCTCGGCGAGGTCGATGCTCTCGAACGGCGTGCCGAGGATCGGCACGCCCTCCTCGAGCAGGCGCCGGGCGAGGCGCAGCGGCGTCTGGCCGCCGAACTGCACGACCACGCCGACGGGCCGCTCGCGGGCGATCACCTCGAGCACGTCCTCGACGGTGAGGGGCTCGAAGTAGAGCCGGTCGGAGGTGTCGTAGTCGGTCGAGACGGTCTCGGGGTTGCAGTTGACCATCACGGCCGCGTAGCCGAGCCGGCGCAGCGTCATCGCGGCGTGCACGCAGCAGTAGTCGAACTCGAGGCCCTGCCCGATCCGGTTGGGGCCCGAGCCGAGGATGACCACGCTCGGCCGGTCGTCCGCGAGCGGCTCGTCCACCGCGTCGTAGCAGGAGTAGCGGTAGCTGGTGCGGGCCTCGACCTCGGCCGCGCACGAGTCGACGCTCTTGTAGGCCGGCACCACGCCCAGGCCGCGTCGGTGCTCGCGCACCGCCTTCTCGTCGGTGCCCACGAGCTCCGCGATCCGGGCGTCGCCGAGGCCCAACTGCTTGGCGCGGCGCATGGCGTCCGCGTCGAGCCCGTCGAGGCCCGCCGCGCGGACGTCGGCCTCCGCGGCCACCATCCGCGCGAACTCCTCGAGGAACCAGGGGTGGATCTCGCTCTCCCGGCTCAGGTCGAGGGGGTCGTCGCCGGCCCTCAGGCGCGACAGGATCAGGTCGTAGCGGTCCCACTTGGCCACCGAGAGATCGCCGGTCTCGCGCGGGGTGGCGTCGAGCTCGCGGCTTCTGAGGGCCTTGCCGAAGGACTCGGTGAAGGTGCGGCCGATCGCCATCGCCTCCCCCACGCTCTTCATCTGCGTGGTCAGGGTGTCGTCGGAGCCGGCGAACTTCTCGAAGGCGAAGCGCGGCAGCTTCGTGACCACGTAGTCGAGGGTCGGCTCGAACGAGGCCGGCGTCGTCTGCGTGAGGTCGTTGGGGATCTCGTCGAGCGTGTAGCCGATCGCCAGCTTCGTCGCGACCTTCGCGATCGGGTAGCCCGTCGCCTTGGAGGCCAACGCCGAGGAGCGCGAGACGCGCGGGTTCATCTCGATCACGACGACCTCGCCGGTCTCCCGGTTGAGGGCGAACTGCACGTTCGAGCCGCCCGTCTCCACCCCGACCGCGCGGATCACGGTGGCCGCGGCGTCGCGCAGCGTCTGGAACTCGCGGTCCGAGAGGGTCATCGCCGGCGCCACGCAGACGGAGTCGCCGGTGTGGACGCCCATCGCGTCGAGGTTCT
>CAIQOY010000239.1 GCA_903873565.1 uncultured Actinomycetes bacterium | reverse complement strand
CGCCCGCCCCGCCCGCCCCGGAGCCCGCGCCCGCCCCGGCGCCCGACCCGGTCCCGCCGGCCGCCCCCGACGACCCCGACGTGGTCGACCTCGAGGAGGTCGCCGTGACGGCGACGCGGCGCGGCGCCCTGATCGAGCTGCGCCTGACCGGCGACGCCGAGCGGCTGCAGGTGCGCGTGCGCGGGGCCTCCCGCACGCTGGCCTTCCGGCCCCGCGTCGTCCTGCGCGGCGCCCCCGAGGGGGCGCGCTGGGTCGTGGTCCGGGCCGGCGACGGCGCCGACTGGTCGGACTGGCGGCGGGTGCCCGTGCAGCGACCGGTGTAGAGGCGGTTCGGGTCCGGTTACGGCGGCAGGAACGGCGCCCGTCCGGGGGTAGGTTGGGGCCATGACCACGAGAACCCCGCACCGCATCGCGCTCGTCGCCCACGACGGCGCCAAGGACGCCATGCTCGCCCTCGTCGCCCGCCACGAGGCCTTCCTCCGGGCCAGCCGGCTGGTCGCCACCGCCACCACGGGCGGCCTGCTCAACGACCGCTTCGACCTGCGCGTCCACTGCCTGATGTCCGGGCCGCTCGGCGGCGACCTGCAGATCGGCGCGCTCGTCGCCGAGGAGCAGCTCGACCTCGTCGTCTTCCTGCGCGACCCGCTGACGGCGCATCCGCACGACCCCGACATCCAGGCCCTGATGAAGGTCTGCGACGTGCACGACACGCCGCTCGCCACCAACCCGGCCACGGCCGAGCTCTGCCTCGGCGCCCTGGCCGGGCGCAACCCCGCGGCGCGCCCGCTCGCGGCGGGCGCCGTCTAGCGGGTCGCCAGCCGGTCCGCGATCAGCGAGACCTGCTCGTAGGCGACGTGACCGGCGACCATCGCGGTGCGCTGCGCGCGGTCGTCCTTCGTCGGCATCAGGCAGACCACGTCGGCCCCGACCACGTCGAGGCCGCGCAGGCCGCGCACGATCGCGTTGGCCTCGTCGATCGCGAAGCCGCCCTCGCCCACCTCCAGGTTGGAGACGGCGGGCGCGACCGCCGGGTCGAGGCAGTCGAGGTCGAAGGTCAGGTAGACGGGCATCCCGCCCGCCCGCTCGCGGGCCTCGGCGACCACGTCCGGGATGCCGCGGGCCCGCACGTCCTCCATCGTGATCACGCTGTAGCCCAGCTGCCGGCTGGTGTCGAGCCAGGTCTCGGTGCGCGGCTGCCCGCGCATCCCGATCTGCGTGGAGCGGGTCGGGTCGATGCAGCCCGCCTCCACGAGGTAGGCCGCCCAGTGCGCGGCCGAGCGCTTCGCGCCGAGCCAGTGCGGGATCTGCGCGTACGAGTCGACGTGGGCGTCGAGGTGGACGAGCGCGACGGGCCCGTCCGCGGTCAGGGGCGAGCCGGGCCCGGCGAGGCCGAGCAGGACGGCGCCCGTGATCGCGTGGTCGCCGCCGATCGAGACCAGCCGCGTGCCCGCCTCGGCAACCCGCCGCGTGTGCGCGGCGATGCGGTCGACGCAGGCCTCGTTGTCCATCGCCTCGGGCAGGGCGACGTCGCCGAGGTCGCGGACCCGGTACGACTCGAACGCGCTGAGGCCGTACGTGCGGTGCGGGCGGCGGTTGTGCGCCGAGACGTGGCGGACGGCGCGCGGGCCGAGGTGCTGGTCGCGCTCCGTCGAGCCGTTGCCCGCCGAGTGCGGGATGCCGAGCACCCCGATGTCCGCGCCGGCCGGATCCTCGTCGTGCTCGCAGCGGAAGAACGTGGGCACGCCCCACCAGTAGAGCGTCTCGAGCTGCTCGCGCGGATCGTCCTCGGCCATCGGATCCCTCCCCGGGTCGGTCAGGCGGATCCTAGGCGGCGCGCGCGCAGGGCGCTCAGGGCGCCCACGTCGCCGACACGCTGACCGTCGTCACCCCGCGCAAGAAGCGCGTGCCGTCGCCGCCGGCCAGCGGCACGGTCCAGTAGCCCGGGGTGCCGGTGATCAGGCCGCGCTCGAGGAGCAGCGTCGCCCCGTCCGCCGACAGGCCCACGACCACGGCGTCGTTCTGGCGCTCGCCGTCCATCCGCACGTAGCGCAGGCGCCCGGTCACCGCGTCGATGCGGGCCGGCTCGATGTAGTCCTCCCCGCCGACGCCCCCGACCAGGGTGCGCCCGTCGGGCGTCCACCAGCCCACCCACGGCCCCGTCACCATCGGGTGGCGCGGCCGGAAGCGGGTCAGCTGGCGGGCGCTCGCCGCGCCCTGCGCCGGGTCGACGGTCCAGATCTGCGAGTGGTAGACGGTGCCGCCGCCGAAGCGCTCGGACGTGTAGCGCTTGACCGCGATCAGGGCCGGACCCCAGACGGGAT
>CAIQOY010000238.1 GCA_903873565.1 uncultured Actinomycetes bacterium | reverse complement strand
GGTCTCGGGTGGTGCCGGTTGGATGTCGCCCCCGACGGGAGTGATCTTGCTGACCGTGGCGCCGGTGTAGTTGGAGACGACGGGGTTGCCGTCCCGGTCGATGGTGATGCCGGTTGTGCCGCTCATCCCGCCGCCCGAGGCGATGGTGCTGACAGTGCCGCTCGGGGTGATCTTGCTGACCGTGGCGTTGCCGGCGTTGGCGGTGTAGACGTTGCCGGCCGAGTCGACCGTGATCCCCTTGGGGAGCGTGCCGACGCCGAGGGGGATGGTGGTCACCGTCCCCGCCGGGGTGATCTTGCTGACGGCGTGCGAGGTGTCGGTGGCCACCCACACGTTGCCCGACGAGTCGACGGTGATTCCCTCAGCCGCCAGCCCGAAGGACACCGGCCAGGGAGCGCCGGCCGGGGTGCCCGCCGCGGTGAACTTGGAGACGCTGCCGGCCGAGTCGTTGGCGGTGTAGAGGTTGCCGTCCCGGTCGAAGGCGAGGGCCATCGGATTGGCTCCGGTGGTGGCGAAGGTCGTGGCCGCGCCGGCCGTCGAGACCCGGGTCACCGAGTTCGAGTTGAGGTTGGCGGTGTAGACGTTGCCGGCCCGGTCGGCCGCGATCCCGATCGGGGTGAGGCCGGTCGTCGCAACCGGCCAGGGAGGGCCGAACGGTGAACCGGTAGAGGTGAGGATCCGGCTGACGGACCCCACGTCGTTGGAGATGAAGACGCTGCCCGCGTCGGTGTAGACGATGCCGCGGGGGCTGCCCCCCACGGCCACCGGCCAGGGCGCACCGGCCGCCCCGCCCCCGCCGGCACTCAGCTTGCTGACGGTGTTGACGGCGTTGTTGGCCGTGTACACATTCCCGGCCGAATCGAGCGTGATGCCGATCGGCCCCGGGTCGGTGAAGCCGATCGCGGAGACCGTGGCGGCGCCGGCCGGCGCGGCCGCGACCAGCATGGCCGTCACGACCAGCACCCGGACGAGGGTCCTGCGCGCCATGCGCCGACTGTACACCCGCGGGGACCCCGCCGCGACGCTCCGGCCCCGAGCGGCCGTCCTCGGGGGTCCGGACCCCGGGGGCCGGCGTCCCGCTCGCCCGGCCTAGCGGATCACGATGTACGCGCCGGCGCCGCCGGGCTCGCCCCAGGCGATCACGCCGCCCACGGCGTCGAGCGCGGCGGGCAGCTGCTCGCCCTCCTCGGCGGCCTTCGCCGCGGCCATCCGGCGCACGGCGTCGGCGTTGAGCCAGGCGAGCGCCGTGACCTGGCCGGGCACCCCGGCCGCGTCGCGGGTCGCGCGGAAGCCCGCGTCGTCGGCGAGCGCCCGCTCGGGCGTCGCGGCGAGGCCGGGGGCGTTGCCGATCGCGATCACGGAGCCGCCCTCCTGCTGGGTCGCGGCGATCTCGCCGGCCTTGCCGTCGCGCAGGCCGGCGGCGTCGAGCGCGCCGACCAGGCGGCCGATCGTGGCGCCGGCCGCGTTCGGGTTCGGCGGCGCGAGCAGCAGCGCGCCCTGCGGCTCGGCCCCGTCGAGGGCCACCAGCGCGTGCTGGCCGGAGAGGGCGGGCACGAGGCCCTCGCGCAGGTCGACGCCCGTCGCGGCCTCGATCGAGGCGATGGAGCCCGCCATCTGCGGCGAGGCCGCCTCGAGCTGCTCGAGCGCGGTCAGGAGGCGCGGGCCGAGGTCGGCGAAGACGAGGGCGCCCGCGGCGTCCGCCGGCACGCGGCCGGTCAGGGTCGGCGCGAAGGCGGTCGGGGCGGCGGCGCCCCG
>CAIQOY010000237.1 GCA_903873565.1 uncultured Actinomycetes bacterium | reverse complement strand
TCGAGCAGGAGGTCATGGAACTTGACCAGCGCGACGGTGACGATCTTGGTGAAGGCGGGCTCGGCGACCACGGTCTGCGCGGCCGACTGGATCAGCGGGCGCGCGACGACGGCCTTCGGCACCTCCTTGACGATCGCGTCCGTCAGCTCGGTCGCGACGGCGGCCTGCACGCCCGGCTGCTCGAGCACGGCCGTGACGCGCTTGGAGAAGACCTGCTCGTCGTAGATCGTGCGGTGCAGGTAGACCCCGACCGCGCCGAGCAGCACGAAGAGCCACGCCACGACCAGCAGCACGATGACGGCGGCCCAGTGGCCGCCAGAGCGGGGGCGGGGGTCAGACACGGACGGGACCCTAGCAGCCGGCCCGCTCACACCTGTGCCGACCTATTCAGCTTCGAACAGCGTGAACTTGCCGCCGAGGACCTGCTGGACGCGCACGGGGGTGATGCCGTTGCGGTTCGCGTCGAAGCGGAACTTCCCGAGCAGGGTCGGCACGCCGTTCTGGCCGGTGATGGCCGCGAGCTTCGTCTGCATGGCCGCCTGCGAGGCGGCGCCGCCGCCCTTGGCGGCCTGGGCGACCACGTAGGTGTAGGCGTACGCGGTCGCGGCGAACTGGTCGGGCGTCCGCTTGTACTCCTTCTTGAACGCCTTGACCCACTCGACGTTGCGCTCCGAGGTGTCGGCGACCGTCCACGGCGTGGCGACGATCAGGCCGTTGGCCGCGGCGCCGGCGCCCTTGATGATCTCCTGCGTGTTGAAGGCGTTCGAGCCGAGCACCTTCTTGCGCACGCCGGCGGCGCGCAGCGCCTTCAGGAGCGGCACGCCCTCGGCGGGCAGCGCGGTGATCGCGACGACGTCGGGATCGGCGGCCTTCACCTCGGCGGCGATCGCCGTGAAGTCGGTCGTGCCGGGCGGGACGACGATCGTCTTGGCGAGGGCGATCTGGTTGGCCTCGAAGGCGCCGGCGAAGATCGGCGCGCTGGTGACCGCGAACTCGTCGGCGCCCTGGATCAGGACGGCGGTCTTCGGCGCCAGGGACGAGGTCGCCACCGTCTTGACGAGGTCGGGGAGCAGCACGTTCTCGGTCAGCGCGGGCCGGAAGATGAACGTGCCGATCTCCGTGATGCCGGGCTGGGTGTTCGAGATGCCGAGGACGGGGATCCGCGCGCCCTGCGCGAAGTGGTCGACGGTCAGCGCGACGCTCGACAGCGTCGGGCCCATGATCGCGGAGACCCCGTCGCGGAAGAAGATGCCGTAGGCCGCGGCGGCGCCCTGCGGGGTGCCGAGGTCGTCGACGGTCTTGACGTTGATCCTGACCCCCGGGACCGCGCCCGCGTTGATCTCCTTGGCGGCCATGTCGATGCCCCGCCGGGACGAGAGCCCGTAGGCCTGGTTGGTGCCCGTCAGGGTGAGGGCGGCGCCGACGTTGACGGTCACGGCGCGCTGGGCGGCCGCGGGGCCGGCGAGGGCGGCGAGCGCGAGCAGCGCGGCGCCGAGGAGGGTGAGGCGGAGGGTGAATCGCGTGCGGTGCATGACGGGCAGGGTACGCCACCTGCGCAGGCGATGGGGAGGGCCGCCGGTGCCCGCGACCGCCGGCGATAGACTCGGGCTCATGACGCGGCCCGCCTGGCACGAGGACTGGTTCCCCGAACTGCGCGACGAGCGCCCGTGGACGATGGAGGAGATGATCGACGCGGAGCCCGAGCTGGCCGAGCGGATCGCCTCCCTGAAGGCCCTCGCGAAGTCGTTCGAGCGGTTCGCGAAGCGGATCGCCGAGGTCCACGCCGCCGGCGAGCCGATCACCGTCGTCGGCTGCGGCACCAGCGAGCACGCCGCGCGCGCCGTCGCCGCCCAGCTCGACGAGGCCCTGGGCCACCGCGGCCCGCGGCCGGTCGGGCGCCAGGCCCTCGAGGCGGCGCTCGACATGCCCGAGGGCGGCGCGGTGATCGCGATCTCGCACGACGGCGGTACGCGCGGGACCCTGCACGCGATGACGGCGGCCGAGGAGGCCGGGGCCTGGGTCGGGCTGATCACCGCCAACCCGGACGGCGCGCTCAAGGACGCGGCCAACGCGGTCGCGCTGACGCCGATGCAGGACCGCAGCTGGTGCCACACGGTCGGCTACCTCTCGCCGATGACCGCGGGCGCCGTGATCGCGGGACTCCTGGCCGGGCGCCCCGTGGACGCGAACGCGCTGCGCTCGCACCTGCGCGAGTGCCTCGCCCTGCGCACCCAGGCGGCCGAGATCGCGAGCGCCTTCTCCGGCGTCGAGCGCCTGATCGCGATCGGCGGCGGCTACGACCGGATCAGCGCCGACGAGCTCGTGCTCAAGGTCGAGGAGGGCCTGCACCTGCCGTCCGCCGCGCGCGACCTCGAGACGTTCCTGCACGGGCATCTGCCGGCCTGCGACGACAAGACGGGCCTCGTGGTCTTCGCGACGGAGCACCGCGGCCGCTCCCGGCGCACCGACCGCGGCCGGCTCGCCCTGCGCGCCGCGCGACGGGTCGGGATGCCGTGCGCGGCGATCATGGTGCCGGCGGTCGAGGGCGTCTGGGGCCGCGAGCTGACCAGCGCGGGCCGGATGCTCCTCCCCCACGCCGCCAAGCTGATGCCGACGACGAGCGCGCTGACCGCGAGCGCCATCGCCCTGCAGATCCTCACGCTCGAGCTCGTGCACGCGCGCGGCACCTACCCGGACCTGATCCGCCGGGAGGAGGAGGCGTGGCGCGAGGCCGCGGCGATCGCCGAGAACGACGAGGAGTGGTAGGCCGATGAGCGACGGGATGACCCCTGCGGCCCAGGAGCTGGTCACCGCCGTGCAGCACCTGCGCGGCGCCGACCACGCGCTGCGCCAGTGCCTGACCCTGCTCCGGCAGGGCGGCGAGGAGGTGCCGGAGACGGTCGAGGACGCGCTGTCTCTGGTGTCCGACGCCCTGCAGACGCTCGAGTCGTGAGCCCCGAGCAGGCGCTCGCGCTGGCCTGCGCGGCGTTCGGCCTCGATCCGGGGCACGCCGCCGTCCTGCGCGCCGCCGACCACATCACGGTCGCCCTCGACGCGGACCACGTCGCCCGCGTGATCCCGGACCCGACCGACGACGACCGCCGGGCGCTGGCCGCGGCGATGCTCCTCCCGCGCCTGCTGCAGCGCCTCGACGACCCGGTCGAGCGCGACGGCGCCCTCGTCGTCGCCTACCCCCGGGTGACCCCGGGCCTCGACGACATCGCGGACCTCGCCCCGGCGGGCGCGAGCCTCGCCGCCCACCACGCGCAGGGCCGCCTGCTGCTGCGCGAGGGCGCCGTCGACCTGCCGGCCTTCGACCCGCTGCGCCTCGCGGAGCGCTGGCTCGAGCGCGCGCCGGGCGTCCTCGACGCCGCTGCGCGATCCGCGCTCCTGGGCGCCGTCGACGAGCGCTGGGCGCCGGTCGACGGCGAGCCGGCCGTCCTCCACGCCGACGCCCACCCGGCCAACTGGTTCGCCGACGAGGCGGGCCCGTGGCTGATGATCGACCCGGAGTACCTGTCGATCGGCCCCGCGGTCTACGACCTGGCCCCGCTCGAGGTGGTCGAGCGCCGGCTCGGCTCCGGGGCGTCGCGGTTCGGCTCGTTCCGAGCCGGATACGAGGAGGCCGCCGGACCGGTCGACGACCCGGCGCTCGAGGCGGCGATCGGCGTGCGCGAGCTCCTCTCGGTCGCGTGGCTGGCGGCCCGCGCGGGCGACGCGGAGACGGCCGCTCGCGTGCGGGCCCGCCTGGACGACGCCCTCGCCGGCCGCCCGGGCTCCTGGCGCGGCTAGGCCGGCGGCACCTTCGCGCCCGGGTTCATGATCCCGTGCGGGTCGAGCGCGTCCTTCAGCCGGCGCTGCACGGCGAGCAGCGCCGGGTCCTGCTCGGCGGCCGCCTCCACCTTGAAGCGGCCGATCCCGTGCTCGCCCGAGATCGTGCCGCCGAGGGAGCGCGCCAGCGCGAACAGGCGCGGCGCGGCCGCGGTGGCCCGCGCGAGCTGGTCGGGGTCGGTGCGGTCGAACATGAACGAGGCGTGCAGGTTGCCGTCGCCCGCGTGGCCCCAGGTCGTCGTCTCGAGCCCGATCTCCTCGCCGAGCGCGCGCACCCCGAGCACCGCGTCGGCGAGCCGGTCGACGGGGACGGCGATGTCCTCGCTGAGCTTGCCGCCGTGGCGGGCGAGGACGGCGAGCGAGACCCCGTCGCGCCACGCCCAGATGCGGGCGGCGTCCTCCGGGCCGGGCGCGATCAGGTCGGTGGCGGTCGGGCGCAGCATCTCGACGATCAGGTCGCGCTCCGCGGTGGCCCCGGCCAGCGTGCCGTCGGCCTCCGCGATCACCGCGAACTCGGCGTCGGCGGGCAGGTCCCCCGGATAGCCGGCCCGCGACGCGGCGATCGCCCCGCGGTCGAGGAACTCGAGGGCGGCCGGGACGACGCCGGAGGCCATCGCCAGGCCCACGGCGTCGGCGCCCTCGCGCGCCGACCCGAAGACGGCGAGCACCGGCAGCCGCGCCTCCGGCTCGGGGATCAGGCGCAGCCAGACGGCGGTGATGATGCCGAGGGTGCCCTCGGAGCCGACGAGGAGCGAGCGCAGGTCGAGGGTGGCGACGTCCTTGGGCAGCCCCGCGCCGGTGCGCACCAGCTCGCCCGTGCCGAGGACGGCCTCGAGCGCGGTCACCCAGCGCCCCGTCACGCCGTACTTGACGCAGTGCGGACCGCCCGCGTTGGTGGCCACGTTGCCGCCGATCTGCGACTGCTCGCCGGCGCCGGGGTCCGGCGGGAACCAGAGGCCGTCCTCGCGGGCCAGCCGGCGCACCTCCCCGGTGGTGACGCCGGCCTCGACGGCGATCGCCCAGTTCTCCGGGCGGCGCTCGCGGACCGCGCGCAGGCGCTCCAGCGAGACGACCACCGAGCCCGCGAACGGGACCGCGCCGGCCGCGTAGCCGGTGCCGCCGCCGCGGGGCACGAGCGGCACCCCGCTCGCCCCCGCCCAGCGCACCAGCTCGCGCACCTCGTCCGCCGAGCCCGGCCGCACCACCGCGTCGGCGGCGCCGCCGACCGCGGCGGCCTCGGTGCCGTCGTGCAGCATCTCGCGGTCGACGACGGGGCACTCGACGTGGTCGGCGCCGACGAGGCGCGCGAGGTCGTCGCCGAGCCCGCTCACGGCGCGGGCACCAGATCGAGGGTGCGGGTCGAGGCGGCGACGAGGGCGTAGGGCTCGGCCGCGGCGACCACGTGGACGGGGACCGTGACGCGGCACGGCGCGGGCAGGAGCGACGCCGAGAGCCGCAGCGCCCCGTCGGGGCCGCGCGCCGCGTCGGCCTCCTCCCCGCCCGGCCGCTCCAGCTCGAGCTCGTCGGCCGCGGGCCAGCCGGCCGCCCACAACGACAGGAGGTCGACGAGCGCGCAGAGGCGCTGGTCGTGGTCGAGGTCGGCGGGGCCGACGCCGACCGCCGCGGCCTGCCGCTCCGCCGTCTCGCGCCAGCGGGACACCGTGCGGTCGCGCACCGCGGCGGCCTCCGGGTCGGCGACCGGCCGGGCCCCGTGCAGCCACGCGACGTGGCGGGCCACGACGGCCTCCGCGTACGGGTGGTGCTCGCCCGCCCGGCGGACCGAGTCCTCCGACAGCGCGAGGTGCTCGACGAGCGGCAGGTCGAGGAACGTCTCCGGGCCGCCGTCGGGGCCGGGGCGCGGTGCGCGGTCGCGCTCGGACCAGCCGTCGTCGTGGTGCGCCACCGCCGCCCGGAACCCCTCCGCGGGGCCGCGGGGGCGCTCGGCGAGGCAGCCGAGGATGTCGGCGGCGAGCCGCCCGTGGGCGGGCTGCGCGACGAGCTCCCAGCCGTCGTCGATCGGGCGGCGGATCATGCGGGCCACTCTAGCCCGGCGGCTAGACTGCCGCCGGTGACGGCGCTCCTCCCCGGTCTCCCCCGCGCCTCGCTGGAGGTCGCGGGCACCCGCCTCGACGGCGAGGCGCTGGCGCAGGCGGCCGGCGCCGTCGCGCGCGACCTGGCGGGCACCGCGCGCGTCGCGCTCTGGTGCGAGCCGCGCATCGAGACCGCGCTGGGCGCCGCCGGCGCGATCGTCGCCGGCGCCGAGCTCGTGCCGCTCAACCCGGCCTCGGGCGAGCAGGAGCTCGCGCACGAGACGGGCGACAGCGCGCCCGGCGCGATCCTCTGCGCCGCCGACGCGGCGCTGCCCGCCACGCTCGCGGGCCTGCCGCGGATCGCCGTCGACCCGGCCGCCCGTGCCGCACCGGTCGCCGAGGCGGCAGACCCGGACGCGACGGCGCTGATCGTCTACACGTCGGGCACGACCGGCCCGCCCAAGGGCGTCGTCCTGCCGCGTCGCGCCGTGGCCGCCAACCTCGACGCCCTCGCCGACGCGTGGGCGTGGACCGCCGACGACGTCGTCGCGCAGGCGCTGCCGCTCTTCCACGTGCACGGGCTGGTGCTCGGCGTGCTCGGCCCGCTGCGCCTCGGCGGCGGCGTGCGCCACGTCGGGCGCTTCGCCCCGGAGGCGATCGCCGGCGCGCTGGCCGCCGACGCCACGCTGCTGTTCGCGGTGCCCACCATGCACGGGCGCCTGCTCGAGGCCGCGGAGGCCGACCCCGCGGTGGCCCGGGCGCTCGGCGGGGCGCGGCTCGTCGTGTCGGGCTCCGCCGCGCTGCCCGCGCGCATCCACGAGGCCTACGCCGCCGCCACCGGCCAGCGCATCGTCGAGCGCTACGGGATGAGCGAGGCGCTGATGATCGCGAGCGCCCGCCACGACGGCCCGCGCATCCCCGGCGCCGTCGGCACCGCGCTGCCCGGGGTCGAGATCCGCATCGTCGACGACGCCGGCGCGCCGCAGCCGCCGGGCGATGCGCTCGGCGAGGTCGAGATCCGGAGCGACGCCCTCTTCACCGGCTACCTCGGCGACCCGGCGGCGACGGCCGCCGCCTTCCGCGACGGCTGGTTCCGGACCGGCGACGTGGGCTCGCTGGACCCCGACGGCGTGCTGCGGCTCGTCGGCCGCAGCTCCACCGACCTGATCAAGACGGGCGGCTACCGCGTGGGCGCGGGCGAGGTCGAGGCGGCGCTGCTCGAGCACCCGGCCGTCCTCGAGGCCGCCGTCCTCGGCCTCCCCGACGACGACCTCGGCGAGCGCATCGCCGCCTGGGTGGTGATTGCACCGGGTACGGGCCTCGCCGATGATGAGCTCGTGCAGCACGTCGCCGACCAGCTCGCCCCCCACAAGCGCCCCCGCGCGATCACGCGCGTCGCCGAGCTGCCGCGCAACGCGCTCGGCAAGGTGCAGAAGAAGCGGCTGCTCGGGTGAGCGCCCGCCCGCAGCCGCGCAACCCCCTGCGCAGCCCCCGCACGTACATCCGCGGGGCGTTCACGATCACCGTGGCCGCGGCCACGCTGGTCGTGGCCTCGCAGTTCCTCGGCGGCCTGCAGATCCGGGACTGGACGCACGCGTTCATCGCGGCGATCGCCATCACCATCGCCAACGCGGTCGTCTGGCCGCTCCTGATCCGCGTCGCCCTGCCGATCACGGTGCTCACCCTGGGCGTGGCCGGCATGCTGCTGAACGGCCTGATCGTCTGGGTCGCCCTCAACATCTCGGACGGCGTCTTCGTCGACAGCTACTGGGCGGCCCTGATCGCGGCCATGCTCCTGACGATCACGAACACCGTCGTGACCGGGGTCCTCGGGATCGACGACGACGACTTCTACTACCGCAACGTGATCCGCCGGCAGGCCCGCCGCCACGCCGACACCACCCTCGACGAGACGGTGCCCGGGATCCTCTTCCTGGAGATCGACGGGCTCGCCGAGCCCGTCCTGCGGCGCGCGATCCGCGACGGCAACGTGCCCGAGCTGGCCCGTTGGATCCGCGAGGGCTCGCACCGCCTCGAGGGCTGGGAGTGCGACTGGTCGTCGCAGACCAGCGCCAGCCAGGCCGGCATCCTGCACGGCTCGAACGAGGACATCCCCGCCTTCCGCTGGTACGAGAAGGAGCGCGGCGAGTTCGTCGTCTCCAACCACCCCGCGGGCGCCGCGGAGATCGAGCGCCGCCACTCCGACGGCCGCGGCCTGCTCGCCGGCGGCGGCGCGAGCCGCGGCAACCTGGTGACCGGCGACGCGGAGCACACGAGCTTCACGATCTCGGCGCTGCAGGGGCGCCCGACGCGCGGATCCGACTACTTCGCCTACTTCGCCAACCCGTACACGGTGTTCCGCACGCTCCTGCTCGGGATCGTCGACATCGGCCGCGAGCTGCTCGCCTCCGCCCAGCAGATCCGCCGCGACGTCGTGCCCCGCGTCCACCGCGGGTTCCGCTACTCGCTCCTGCGCGCCGTCACCGTGGTCATCCTCCGCGACATCGCCGTGCAGACGGTGATCAGCGACGCCTACGCCGGGCGCCCGGTCCTGTACTCCACGTTCGTCGGCTACGACGAGGTCGCCCACCACTCCGGCATCGAGCGCTTCGACACCCTCGAGGTGCTGCGCGGCATCGACCGCGCCTTCGGCCGCATCGCGCGCGCGGCGGCGACCGCGCCCCGCCCGTACCACGTCGTCGTGCTCTCCGACCACGGCCAGAGCCAGGGCACGACGTTCGAGGACCGCCACGGCCAGACGCTGGAGGCGCTCGTGCACGACGCCTGCGGCGTCGACGGCGCCTCGCTCGAGTTCGACGAGGACGAGGCCTGGTCCCGGCTGAGCGTGGTCGCCACGGAGATCCTCGGGGCCCGCAACCGCGTGATCCGCGCCGCCACGCGCGGGCGCCGGACGGGCGACGCGATCGTGCTCGGCCCCGAGCACGACCTCGCGCTCGATGGCGCCGACGCCTTCGACCCGGGCGAGGTCAAGGTGCTGGCCTCCGGCAGCCTCGGCCTCGTCTTCCTCGGCGAGGAGCCGGGCCGCCGGACGATGGAGGAGATCAACGAGCGCTACCCGTTCCTGATCCACCGGCTCGTCGCCCACGACGGCATCGGCTTCGTGCTGGTGCGCTCCGCCGAGCGCGGGGCGCTCGCGATCGGGCGCGACGGCGTCCACCACCTCGAGTCCGGGGCGATCGAGGGGCGCGACCCGCTCGCCCCCTACGGGCCCAACGCCGCCCGCCACGTGCTGCGCACCGACGGCTTCCCCCACGTCGGCGACCTGATGATCAACGCGGCCTACGACCCGATGACGGGCGAGATCGGCGCCTTCGAGGAGCTCGTCGGCCACCACGGCGGCCTCGGCGGCGAGCAGATGCACCCCTTCATCCTGTTCCCGGCCGAGTTCAGCTGGCCCGACGAGCGCGTGGTCAGCGCGGAGCGGATCCACGAGATCCTGATCGGGTGGCTGCACGACCTCGGCCACGACGGCGCCCGCGCGAAGCACCTCGAGCGGGTGCGCGCGCTCGAGAGCGCGGCGGCCGGGTGAGCGACGGCCCGCAGGCCGGCCACGACCACCTGACCTGGGTCGGGCACGGGACGGTCGTCGT
>CAIQOY010000236.1 GCA_903873565.1 uncultured Actinomycetes bacterium | reverse complement strand
CGACTGAGGTCGACCAGCATGTCCATGATGATAGAGCGCGGCAGGCGCACCCGGGCGATGCCGGTGGCCACCCGCAACCCCTCGTCGGGATCGACGGGCCGAGCGTGTGGAGATCGATGACGACGTCGTGCCGCGTCGACCACACCTCGACCGTATTGGCGTAGAGGCTCGACGCGTCGTCGGGCGGCAGGAACAGGGGATCGGGCTCGGGCGGGTCCATGGGCTGATCGTCCCCCCTCCCGCCAGGCCCGGGGCGCACGGGACCGTGCCGGAGTTGCGCCGGAGGCGCGCCGTGGTGCGCGGGCCGCGCACGCGGGCGCACCGGATTCCCGCCCTTCCACGCCGCGCGCCCCTCGCCTACGATCCCCGCAAACGTCCTTGGAGGAGAGGATTCCCCGATGAGCGCCGACGTCGCCTACCCGCACCTGCTCAGCCCGCTGAGGATCGGCTCGACCGAGGTGCGCAACCGCGTGATGCAGACGGCGCACGCGAAGATGTACTCGCAGAACGGGCACGACTCCCAGCGCGACATCGACTACCAGGTGGCGCGCGCCAAGGGCGGCGCGGGGCTCCTGATCACCGGCAACCGGCTGGTCCACCCCACCTCCACGACGGGCAACCAGCGCTTCATGTGGGCGTACCTGAAGGACGCCGTCAAGACGAACCGGCGCCTGACGGGCGCCGTGCACGAGCACGGCGCCCGCATCTTCGAGCAGCTCAACCACTTCGGCGGCAACGCCACCTCCGACTCGGCCGACGACATCCGCGTCCTCTGGGGCCCCTCGAACGTCAAGAGCCCCTCCTACGGCGAGATGCCGAAGGCGATGGAGCAGGCCGACATCGACGAGCTCGTCGAGTGGTGGGCGCTCTGCGCCGAGCTCAGCCGGGAGGGCGGCTTCGACGGCACCGAGGTGCACATCTCGCACTCCTACCTCCTGCACCAGTTCTGGTCGCCGCTCTACAACAAGCGCGACGACGAGTACGGCGGCTCGATGGAGAACCGCCTGCGCCTGACGCGCGAGGTGCTCGACGCGATCCGCGCCCGCGTGGGCGACGACTGGACCGTCGGGATCCGGCTCAGCCTGCACGACTTCATGCCCGGCGGGCTGACCGACCAGGACGCCGTCGAGGCGGCCCTGCACCTGCAGGAGCAGTGCCGGATCGACTACATCAACGTCTCGGCGGCCGGCTACCACAACATCCACATGGCGATGCAGCCCTCCGACGAGCCCGACGGCTACCTCGTGGAGATGACCGCCAAGGTCAAGGCCGTCAGCGAGGTGCCGGTCTTCACGGTCGGCGGCATCAAGGACCCGGCCCTGGCCGACGAGATCGTGGCCACGGGCAAGGCCGACATGGTGGCGATGACGCGCGCCCTGATCGCCGACCCCGAGTTCGCCAACAAGGCCGCGGCCGGGAAGGCCGACGAGATCGTGCACTGCATCCGCGGCAACCAGGGCTGCATCGGCCGCATCTACAAGGGCTTCCCCGTCTCCTGCACCGTCAACCCGGCGACGGGCCGCGAGGGCCGCTTCGGCGAGCTCCCGCCCGCCGAGGACCCGGGCCGCTGGGTCGTGGTCGGCGGCGGGCCCGCCGGCATGAAGGCGGCCGAGACGCTCGGCAAGCGCGGCCACGAGGTGATCCTGCTGGAGCAGGAGGAGCACCTCGGCGGCCAGCTGCGCCTCGTGGTGCAGACCCCGGGCCGGCACATGTGGAACGTCGTGGCCCGCGACCTCAAGGTGCAGATGGAGCTCGGCGGGGTCGACGTGCGCCGCGGGACCCGGGCCACCCCCGAGCTGATCGCCGAGCTCGACCCCGACGGCGTGATCGTGGCCACCGGGGCGGTGCCCACCCGCTCGGGCTTCTCGAGCGTGTTCCCGATGGTGGACGCGATCCCGGGGATCGCCACGGCCAACGCGCTCACCCTCTGGGAGGCGATCGACGGCACGAAGGCGGCCACGGGCCGCGTCGTCCTGCTCGACGACGACGGCTCGCGCACCGCCGCGGGCGCCGCCGAGGTCCTGCTCGACCGGGGCCTCCAGGTCCACGTCGCAACCCGCTGGAACCAGCTCTTCCCGTTCACGCTCGGCGGCCTCGACATGGCCACCCTCTACGAGCGCCTGTTCCGCAAGGGGCTGACCTACTCGATCAACCACTGGGCGGCCGGCATCGACGGCACCCGCGTCGAGATGGTCAACCTCTACACGGGCGAGCCCGAGGAGCCCCTCCACGCCGACACCGTCGTCGTCACGGGCGCCAAGCCCGACGACGCCCTCTACCTCGAGCT
>CAIQOY010000235.1 GCA_903873565.1 uncultured Actinomycetes bacterium | reverse complement strand
GCGCCCGCGTCGACGTCGGCGCCGCCGAGCGTGCCCGTGGCTTCGGTGAACGTGTCGTTGGCCGCCGTGTCCGTGAAGGACGCCGTGGCCGGGGTCGACAGGGTCGGCGCGTCGTTGGCCGCGGCGAGGGTCATGGTCACGTTCGTCGCCGGGCTCGAGGCGTTCGTGCCGTCCGAGGCGGTGACGAGGAACGCGATCGCGCCGTTGGCGTTCGCCGCCGGCACGTAGGTCAGGTTGCCGAGGTTCGCGTACGGCACGACCTGGCCCTGGGTCACGTCGGTGCCGGACAGCTTCAGCGTGCCCGTGGCCGGCAGAGACGCGATCGTCACGCTGACCGGGGCCGACGTGTTCACGTCCGCGTAGGTGGACGTGAAGTCGCTCTGCGCGAACGTCAGCGTCGTGTCCTCGGTGCCCGCCTTGGCGATCGGGCCGAGCGTCGGCACGGAGGAGTCCGTGAAGGTGAACGCCGCGGACGTCGTGGCCGCCGAGTAGGACGTGTTGTCGCCATACTCGCGGATCGAGTAGCCGCTCGTGCGTGCGGCGTCGTTGAAGCGGTAGCGCAGGGTGGCGTCGACGTAGTAGTACTCGAGGTGCAGCGAGGCGGACGTGCCGCCGTTCGGCTCGCCCGTCGCCCACGGCGCCCAGGTGGTCTGCGTGGCCGCGGACGTCGGCGCGACGGCGGTCGTGTCGGCCGCCGGGGCGTTCGAGCCGGGCACCCACTGCATCGTGCCGTTCGAGGCGCAGAGGGCACCGGCGGCCGGGGTCGATGCGCACTTGCGCCCGCCGAGCCAGAAGTAGCCGGTGCTATAGCCGCCCGTCACCGTGCCGCGCACGAAGTCGTCCTCGGCCGACGAGCGGATCGTGGCGAGGTAGCCGCCCGCGCCCGCCGCAGTGTCCTGGCGCGCCGCCAGGTGCGAGGCATCCCAGCTGAGATTCGTCTCGTGCAGCCGGTAGTAGTGCCCCGTCGCCGACGAGAAGTACGTCGTCACGCCGCCGATGGTGTGGGTGGCCGTCGGCTCCACCGTCACCGTCACCGTCGCCGAGCCCGCCGAGGCGGCGGTGATCCGCGCGTACGCGGTGCCGGCGCTGTTGAGCACGCTCTCGACGCTGGCGATCGTGCCGGAGATCGTGATGGTGTTCGACGCCACGTTCACCGTGGCGCCGGAGTTGCCGGCCGCCGCGGTCAGGGTGCCCGACGTCGTGGTCACCGTCGCGGTCACGCTCGACCAGCCCACGCTGCCCGGGTCGGTGATGTCGAACGCCGTGCCGATCGCCGTCGCGACGCCGGCGCCGGCGCTGACCGCGGCGCCGCCGGTGGCACCCGGGTAGGAGGGCGTCGCGCCCGTCGAGCGGTTGACCACGGTCGTGGCCGGCGACCCCGTGACGGCGGTCTGGGCGTTGCCCGCGGTGTCCTGCACGGAGAACGTCCCCGCCGCGGTCAGGACGGCGTCGAGGCGCTCGCCGACCGTCGCAGACGAGGTGGCCGGGATCGTGCAGAGGGTCGACGAGGTCTGGGCGACCGTCCCGAGCGACGTGATCCCCGCGAGCGTGAAGTCGGTGCCCGCGGCGTTCGAGACCGTCGAGCAGGTGATCGCCTCGTCGCCCGTCAGCGTGTACGAGATGGCGGTGGTCGAGGCGTTCGCGGCCGACGGCGCGAGGGTCAGAGTCGGGGCGGTCGCGTCGATCGTGATCGACACGGCCGTGGAGGCCGCGGACTGGTTGCCGGCCAGGTCGGTCTGGCGGGCGGTCACCGACCACGTCCCGGCGGCGAGCGCCGGCGAGAAGGTGCAGGTCGCGGCGCCGGAGACGATCGAGGAGGCGGCGATCGTGCACGTCGCGCTCGAGCCGCCGCTCGAGGCGGTCAGGACGACGGTCGCGCCCGCCTCGAGGCCCGTGGCATCGAAGGTCGGGGTCGTGTCGCTCGTCAGGTCGTCGGTGCTCGAGGCGCCCGTGTCGGAGGCGGCTTGGAGGTCGATCACCGGCGCCGACGGCGCGGTCGAGTCATGTGACAGGATCACGACGCCGGAGCCGCCCCAGCCGCCCTTGGCGCAGCCGGCCCCGCCACCGCCGCCGCCGCCGCCGAGCCCGACCGTGCCGTCGGTGCCGGCGACGTTGTTGCCGCCGGCCCCGCCGCCGCCCGTGCCGCCCGCACCGCCGGCGTTGGTCCAGCCGCCGCCGCCACCGCCGCCGCCGTAGGTGACGCTCGTTCCGGTGATCGTCGACGCGCGGCCCGCGCCGCCCGCGGTGCCCACGGCCGCCGACGCCGAGGTGTTCGCGCCCCCGGCGCCGCCGTTCGCCGAGGTGCCGGTGCCGCCGGTCCCGCCCGTGCCGACGGGGGTCGTGACCACCTGGCAGGCATCGCCCGACCAGTGGGTCGCACCGCCGGTGCCGCCGCCCGCCGTCACGGACCCGAAGGCGCTGGCTCCACCCGTGCCGCCGTTGCGCAGCGTGTCGGCCGCGGTGCTCGCGAGATTCGACCCACCGGGGCGACCACCGACGCCGACCGTCACGGCCACGAGCCCGCCCGCCGTGACGGCCTGGGCGGCCACCTGGGACGAGCCGCCGCCGCCACCGCCACCGCCGACGTTGTCGCCGCCTCCGCCGCCGCCGCCGACCGCGAGGACGTCGACGCTCGCCATGCCGGCGGGGACCGTCCAGCCGCCGCTGACCGAGAGGTGGGTGCGGCTGAAGGTGACGGTCGTGCGTCCGCCCGCGTCGGTCGACGAGGACGCGACCTCGGGCCACGTCGGCGTGCCGTTCAGGGTCAGATCCGTGCTCGCGGCGGCGTTCGGGGCCTGGTTCGCGGCGCTCGTGCCCGACCCGTCGTTGAAGTCCCAGAATCCGACCAGCCCGGTGGTGTCGGACGGGGCCCAGACGTGCATGCCGGCGGCGAGCTCCGACGCCGTGCGCGCGGTGCTCCAGTAGCGCACCTGGTCGATCTGCCCCGGGAAGTAGCTGCTGCCGTAGCCGATGTACCCGACCCGGAACGGGAACGAGGCCATGGCGTACGGCGCCGCGGTGTTCGCGCTCAGGGTGGCGCTCCTGATCGCGACGCCGTTGACGAAGAGGGTGACGGCGGTGCCGTTGCGGACCAGGGCCGTATGCGTCCACGCGTTGATGCGCGCCGGGAAGCCCGAGTCGACCCAGCCCGTGTTGAGGCTCGTGCCCCAGTACGCCACGAACTGGTACGTGCCGTTGCGGATCGCCAGGTTGAGGTCGCCGTCGCGCCCGAGGATCTCGCAGTGCCCGGTGGCGCAGGTCGCCGACGTCGGGCGTGACCAGGCCTCGATCGTGAACACCGTCCGCGTGCCGAACAGCGCGTTCGAGGTCGCGCCGAACTGGCTCGTGCCGTTCAGACCGAGCGCGTAGTCGGCGCGCCGGATCGTGCGCAGCGGGCCGTTGCCGCCGGCGTAGGCGTTGCCGGCCGCATCCTCGACCGTCGCGGCGGCGATCACCGCCCGCACCGTGCCGTCCGGGGCGTTCGCGTTCGACAGGGTGATCGTGTACGGGCCCGCGCCCGAGCCGGTCACGGAGGCCACGGACCAGCCCGTGCTGGTCCCTGCTGCGGAGACCGCGCTCGACGTCAGGCCCGTGACCGACTCCGAGAAGGTCACCGAGAACACCGCGGAGGTGCCGCTGAGCGAGACGTCCGTGAAGGACGCCACGGTCGGGGCGGTGACGTCGTACGTCACCGCGGGCGAGGTGCTGCCCGGCCAGCTGGCGTTGGCAGGTCCGGCCGTGCCCGCGGGATCGGCGACGGTGTTCTGCCCGACAGACAGGGTGATCGTGCCGCTCGTCGCGGAGGCGCCGCTGAGGGTGACGGTGTACGGCCCGGCGCCCGAGCCCGTGACCGAGGCCACGGAGACGCCGGTGGCGGTGCCGCCGACCGTGAAGTCGCCGGCGGCGAGCCCGGTCACCGAGCGGTTGAACGAGAGCGAGAAGGTCGGCAGGGTCCGGGTCGGGCCGGCGGTCGAGGCCGTGAAGGAGGAGACCGCCAGCTGCGGGGTCGTGACCAGCGTCTGGTGCGAGCCCGTCCCCGAGGCGACGGTGGCCGGGCTGAGCAGCGACACGGCGCCGGCGCCCGACACGGCGCCCTGGCCGACGTTGCCGTTCTGCGCCGCGTAGATGGTCGCCCCGTCCGGGCTGAACGCCGGGTAGGTGGAGCTCGCCGTGAACGCGTAGTCGCCGATCTTGGTCACGAGGCCGGTCGTCGTGTTGACCGAGAACATCTGCATCTGCGCGTTCGCCGTGCTGCCCGAGACGGCGATGCGCGTGCCGTCGGCGCTGATGGCGCCGCTGTGGAAGCCGGCCGTGCCCGTGACCGACACCGGCGAGAGCGCGGTCAGCGCGGCACCGGCCCCGATCGCGTACTGGAACACCTTCCCCTGGTCCTTGTCGATCACGTAGAGGTGGTTGCTGACCGGGGAGGGCAGGATCGTGAAGGGCACGCCGGGGGAGATCGAGGCCTCGGCGCCGGCGCTCGTCAGCGCACCCGTGCTCTGATTGATCGTGTAGCGGCTGATCGACTTGCCGACCGCGTTGCCGACGAACAGCGCCGTGCTGTCGCGGGAGACCGCGAGCTCGCGCGGACCGGAGCCGCCGCTGACCGCGCTGCCGATCGCGGTCAGCGTGCCGTCGGCGGCGACGGCGTACTGCGAGACCGTGTCCCCGCCCCGGTTGGCGACGTACACCCAGCGCCCGTTCGGCGCGACGGCGACGCCGTGCGGCGTGGTCCCCGTCGCGACCGTGCCGAGCGAGCTCACAGCGCCGAGCTCGCCGATGCGGTACATGCCGAGCGTGTTGGTCGCCGAGTTGGACACGTAGAGCGTGCGGCCATCGGGGTGCGCCGCGAAGAACCAGGGCGTGCCGCCCGCCTCGGTCGAGGTGTCCCGCGGCGAGAGATCGACGAGGCCGCCACCCGGTCCGATCCGGTATCCGGAGACGCCGTGGGCGGAGCTGTTGCTCGCGTAGACGAGGACCGGGGGCCGACCGACCGCCGTCGCCGAGGAGGCGGCCGTCGAGCCCGCGCCGTTGGTCGCCGTCACCCGCACGCGCAGGTGCTTCCAGAGGTCGGCCGCGGCGACCGTGTACGTCGCCGTCGCGTTGCCCGTGCCGGTGGCGCTGGCCCAGCCCGTCGACCCGTCGTCCGAGACCTGCCACTGGTAGGCGTACGACGTCGGCGAGTACGACCACGTGCCCTGCGATGCGGTCAGCTGGAGGCCGACGCGGGCCGTGCCGGTGATCGCCGGGAGGGCCGTGTTCGCCGGCGGCAGGGACTGGACGGTGATCGTCGTCGTGGCGTCCGCGTTCGCCGCGGGACCGGCATTGCCCGCCGTGTCGGCGATCGAGCCGGCTGCCAGGCGCGGGGTGACGGTGCCGCCCGTGCAGCCCGACACCGTGATCGTGAACGTGGTGCCCGATGCGGCGCTGGGGGCGAAGGCGCAGCCCGTATCCGTGCCGGCGTTCGTGAAGTCTCCGGCGACGAGGCCGGAGACGGCCTCGGACAGGGTGAGCGTGTACGTGAAGGAGGACGCGCTGGTCGGCGAGGGCTCCGTCGACGAGAACGTGCTCACGGTCGGCGCCGTCGTGTCGACCGTCACCGACAGGGCCGTCGACTCGGACGTGACCGTCTGGTCGACAACGGTGGTGGAGACGGCCTTGATCGCATGCGCGCCCTCCGTCAGGGTGCCCGTCGTGCAGGACCAGGCCCCCGTCGTCGTGTCCGCGGTGCAGGGCGAGCCCGTCGCCGTGGAGCCGATGAAGAGCTGCACGGAGGCGCCGACCGGCGCCGAGCCCGTGAAGGTCGGGGTGGCGTCGTTGGTGACGTTGTCCGTCGTCGACGAGCCCGAATCCGACGCCGCGTCGAGGTCGGGCACCGATACCGCCGGGATCGCGTAGCGGACGACGACCACGCCGGACCCGCCAGCGCCGCTGGCGTAGTTGATGCCGCTGCCGTCGAAGCCACCACCGCCACCACCCGAGCCGGTGTTGGCCGCACCCGCGGTGGCGGCCTGGCCCTTGGTGCTGGAGCCGCCTGTCGTAGTGGCACCGCAGCCGCCGCCCGTGGTGCCGGTGCCGGCGGATGTATTCGACTGCCCACCACCACCGCCCGCCGCGTAGCAGGTGCTGGTGCCGGTGATCGTATTGAGGACGCCGGCGCCGCCGTTGCCGCCCACCGCGTAGGCGCCACCACCGTAGGAGCCGTTGTTGATCCGTGTTGCTGCGACCCCCACGCCACCCGCACCACCGCCGCCGCCGCCGGCCCACTGGTGCGGATAGCCGCCACCGACTTCGTTTTGACCAGCTCCACCGGCGTAGCCCTGGTTGGCAGTGCCGGCACCAGCCGTCACGCCGCCGGTGTTAGCACCACCGCCCGAGCCTCCTGCTGCCGGAGAGGTTGTTCCACCGCCGCCCACGCCACCGGCAGCTGAGGTCACAGTGGTGAATCCGGCTCCTGCCAATGAGGAGGGATTCCCTGAGCTGCTGGCGTTGCCACCCGCGCCGACGGTCGCCGTGAGTGTCGCGCCGGGAGTGACCGTCAGCGCCGTCTCCGCGGATGCACCACCGCCCGTGGGGGCCACGCTCGCACGCAGGCCACCTGCTCCGCCTCCGCCGGCATGGCGCGTGCCGCCGCCACCACCACCGCCGACGATCAGGTAATCAAGCGCGGTGACGCCCTGCGGCACGGTCCACGTGGTCGAGCCGGACAGGAAGCGCTGGACGATGTACGTCGTGCCGTTCGCCCCGATCGTGCCGTTGCCGAGGAACGATGTGCGGCCGCTGATTGCGGACGTCACGGATATGGTCGTCGAGCCCAGGGTGTTGGCGTTGCCGGCGGCGTCCGTGAAGCTGCCCGCGGCGACCCGGATCGTCGCGGTCCCCGGCGCCGTGCTCGTCCCGGTGAAGGTCGCCGTGTAGGAGGTGCCCGACCCGGAGAAGCCGCTGAGGGTCCCGTAGGTGGCCGACACGTCATCCGCCGTGAGGCCGGTGGTCGTCTCGGACGTGGTGAACGTGACCGTCGTCGTCGCACCTGCGGCGACGGTGGCGCTGCTCGGGGTGATGGTGATCGTCGGCGCGGTCGCGTCGACCACGATCGTCGTGGTCGCCGTCGCCGCAGTCGCCGGACCCGTGTTCCCGGCCGCGTCGGTCGCGCCGTTGACGGCGAAGCGCGGGATCACGTTCCCGGTGCCGCAGCTCGACACCGTCACGGTCCGCGTCGATCCGGAATCCGTTCCCGGGGCGAAGCCGCATCCCGCGGCGGAGTCGGAGTTGATGAAGTCGCCTGCCGCAACGCCGGTGACCGCCTCGGAGAACGTCAACGCGTACGAGAAGCTGGTCGCGTTCGTCGGGGACGACTGCGCCGAGGTGAACGACGACACCGTGGGCGCCGTCGTGTCGATCGTCACCGACAGGGTCGACGACTCCGACGTCACCGTCTGGTCGACCACCGTGGTGGAGACGGCCTTGATCGCATGCGCGCCCTCCGTCAGGGTGCCCGTCGTGCAGGACCAGGCCCCCGTCGTCACGTCGGCGGTGCACGGCGACCCCGTCGCCGTCGAGCCGTCGTAGAGCTGCACCGACGCCCCGACCGGCGCCGAGCCCGTGAAGGTCGGCGTCGCGTCGCTCGTCAGGTTGTCCGTCGTCGACGAGCCCAGGTCCGAGCCGGCATCCAGATCGGGGACCGACGCGGCGGGGACCGCGTAGCGGACGACGACCTGGCCGGCCGTCCCGGTGGCGCCGACGCCGCCGTTCCACGTAGAGGAGCCACCGCCGCCGCCACCACCACCGCCACCGCCGCGGGACGCGTTCGCCGTGCCGGAGGCGGTGTTGGAGTTGCCGGTGCCGCCCACGCCGCCCGTGGCGAACGTCGCGGAGGTACCGGTGATCGTGCTGGTCGAGCCGGCGCCGCCCGCACCCCCGGATGCGCCGCTCGCCGCCGCACCGGCTGCCGTCGCGCCACCGCCACCGCCGCCGCCACCGCCGCCGCCGCCACGCGTGCCGCCCGCGAAGCCGGCCCCCGAGACGCCGCCGAAGCCGCCGGATCCATCGGTCCACGTCGAGGCCGCGCAGGACGTCGTCGACGCGTTCCAGGCGGCGCCGCAGCCGCCCTTGCCGCCGGCCGCCGTCGCCGAGAAGCCGGTGCTCGGCCCGCCATCGCCGGCCGTGGCGCCGTTCCAGCCACCGGCGCTGGAGCCGCCAGCGCCGCTCGTCCCGCCCGCGCCCACGACGAGGCTGTAGGCGGTGCCGCCGGTGACGCTGGCCGTACCGGCGGTGACCGCGCCACCGCCACCGCCACCGCCACCACCGCCGCCGTTGCTGTAGCCGCCGCCACCGCCGCCACCACCGCCGCCGACCAGGAGGTACTCGACGCTGCTGACGCCCTGCGGCGCCGACCAGCTGTTCGTACCGGACAGGTACGTCTGCACGATGTACGTCGTGCCGCTCGCGCCGATCGTGCCGTTGCCGAGGAACGAGGTGCGGCCGCTGATGGCGGAGGTGACGGAGATGGTCGTCGTGCCCTGGGTGTTCGCGTTGCCGGCCGCGTCCGTGTAGCCGCCGGCGGCGACGGTGATCGTCGCGGTCCCCGGCGCCGTGCTCGTCCCGGTGAAGGTCGCGGTGTAGACCGCGCCGGAGCCCGAGAAGGAGGTCAGCGTGCCGTAGGTCGCGGTCACGTCGGCGGCCGTGAAGTCAGTCGTGGCCTCGCTCGACGTGAACGTCACCGTGGTCGTCCCGCCGCCGGCCACCGTCCCGGCGGCCTTCGTGATCGTCATCGTCGGCGGCGTGACGTCGGTGTTGTCGACGGCGATCGTCTGGGGGCTCGACGTCGCGCCGAGCCGGCTGACCGTGTACGTGAACGAGTCGAGGCCCGCCGCGTTCGCGTTCGGGGTGTAGGTGAAGGCCCCGGTCGACGCCGTGATCGCCACCGTGCCCTTCGTGCCCTGGGTGCCCACCGCGAAGGTTGTGTCCCCGCCGGCCTCGTAGCCGGGCAGGACACCCGAGTAGGTCGCATCGCTGCGGACGGCGACGGTCGTCGGCGCCGACAGGCTCGGCACGTCCGTCGAGGCGGTCGTGGCGCTGTACGTGCCGTTGAGGGCCGATCCGCCCCCCATCGCGCTGTTGTAGGCGACCGAGCCCGACGCCTCGTCGAGGAGCCAGGTCAGGAGGTCGGAGGCGAGCCGCTTGTCGTAGGAGGCCGCGATCTGCGCGCCGGTGCGGGCGCTGCCCCAGAGCCGCACGTCGCTGATCTGGCCGGGGAAGAACGCGCCGTAGTTCCCGGCGCCGCAGTCGGCGATCAGCGTGGTGCAGGTGCCGCCGCGCGCGCCGACGGTGAGGGGGTAGATCGAGTTGTTGAGCGTGGCCGGCTGGCTCGCGTTGGTGTACGCGGCCGTCGCGCTGCCGTTGATGTGGACCGCGACGTTGGCACCGCTCTTCGCGAACGCGATGTGCGTCCACGCGCCGTTCGCGATCGTGATCGCGGTGGAGATCCACGACCAGCTCGTGCCGTTGTGCAGCGCGTAGCTGAGATCCCCGTTGCGGATCCCGAGGGCGTACGCGTTCTCCTTGGCCGCGATGACCGCCTCGCCCGAGGTGGCGGACGGCTTGACCCAGGCCTCGAGGGTGAACCCGGAGGACAGGTCGAGCGCGTTCGCGTCGAGCACGCCCACCGCCGCCGGGGAGCCCGCGAACTGGCGCGAGCGGTCGGTCGCGGGCACCGTCGTGAAGCTCGGCGCCGCCGAGCTGACGCTGATCGCGTACGTGGTCGTGATCGGCTGGAACTCGACCACGTACGCGGCGGTGCTCGTCTCGAGCAAGTCGTCCCAGGCCGTGCCGCTCGTGTAGTTGGTGACCAGGCCGTCGCCCGAGCCGTCGGGCTGGCCGCTGAACCACGGCGCGTACTGCCCGGGCAGCGCGTACTGCCCGTCGGCGATGACGGCGAAGGCGTCGCGGCCGTCGACCAGCCACTGCCCCTCGGCCGTGCTGTCCTGGCCGTTGGCCCAGAGGTCGGACGTGAGCACGTTCGCCTTCACCCAGGCGCGCTCGGCATCCGACGTGATCGTGGTGAGGTACCCGGTGAGTCCCGCGAAGTAGCGCGTCTGGGCGCCGCTGTACGCATTGGCCCAGTTCAGGTTGCCCGTGCTGGTGGGCAGGCTCGCGTTCTTGATGTAGAAGCGCTCCTCGCCCGTCGTGTTGCGGTAGACGTAGCTGCCGCTCGTGGCCGCGGTCGGGGCGTAGCTGAGCGTGACCGTGCTCGATCCGGTCCCCGACGGGGTCACGGTGGCCGAGTTCAGCGCGGTGTTGAGGTTCGCGGCCGACCCGGTGATGGTGACCGTCGACGTGCCCGACCCCGTGACGCCGGTGCCCGCTGTGACCGCCAGCGTGCCGGCGCTCGCGGTGAGCGTGGTCGTGAGGGACTCGGTCCCGAAGCGGGTCGTGTCGACCAGACTCGAGCCCAGGCCCAGCGCGTTCGCGCCGCCCTGCAGCGCCGTGACGGCGCCCGACCGCTGGAACCCCACGGTGTGCGTGGAGCGCGAGACGGGCGGCTCGACCTCGGCGGCGTAGCGGGTGATGCCGCAGGCCCCGTACATGCAGTCGAACCAGGTGCCGGTCGTGGAGGACATCCCGGTGGCCTCCTCGCTTCCGGACGGCTCACCGGAGCCCCAGTTCACGTACTGCCCCGAGACCGACGTGCCGCCCGACGCGAACTGCCGCGCCGTGTCGCGACCCGTCCAGTGCCACTCCTGCGTGCCGCTCCTCCTCTCCCCGCCGATCCAGCCCTGCCCACCGCTCGCGGCGAACAGGGTCTGCACGGCGGTGTTCTCCGCCGCCGACGTGATCGAGGCGAGGAAGGCGGTGCCGCCCCCGAGGGTGAGGCCCTCGGCGAGGCCGCGGGCCGTGCGCCAGTCCATGCTCGCCGCGGCGGAGCCGACGGCGTAGAAGTGCCCGGTCGACGCGGAGTGGGTCCACGTCACCCCGTCGACGGTCTGGGTGGTCGGCGCCGTCTCGATCTGGAGCGTCACCTGCGTCGGAATCGGCGAGGCCGCCGTCAGGGTCGCGGAGCCGATCGCCGCGTTGACCGCGTCCTGCGAGCCGGTGATCACGAGGGTCGCCGTGCCGGTCCCCGAGAGCGTCGTGCCGTTCGCGGTCGCGGACAGGGTCCCGGTCGTGGTGGTGAGGGTCGCCCGGACGGTCTCGGTCGTGTAGCCCGCCACGCGGCCGGTGCCGAGGCCGAGGCTCGTGGCCGAGCCGATCGTGACCGTCGCGGACGAGCCGGCGGTCAGTGACTTCGGGTTCTGGGTCTGGACGTAGGAGACGATCACGACGCCCGTGCCGCCATCCCCGCCCTCGGAGGCCACGTTGTTGGGGTTGCCGCCACCGCCGCCACCGCCACCCAGGCCGGCCGTGCCATTGCCGGCCTTCGCCGTCGTCGCGTTCGATCCGTTGCCGCCGCCATTCGTGCCGGTGCCGGCCGTGCCCGAGGGGCCGTGCATGCCGCCGCCGCCACCACCGCCGTAGAGCACCGCGGCCCCGGTGATCGACGAGCTGCGCCCGGCACCGCCCGCGCCGCCCGTCGATCCGGTTCCGGCGCCGCCCGCCCCGCCCGCGCCGCCGCCACCACCGCCCGGGTACGGGCCGGCTCCCGAGGCCGTGCCACCGGCGTACCCCTGGAGCGTGGCGCCCGAACCCGTGCCGGACCCGCCGGCCGCGTTGCCGCCGCCGCCGCCGGACCCGCCGCTCTGCGGTGCAGACGTGGAATCGCTGTAGCTGCCGCCGCGGCCGCCGCCCAGCACGGTGACGTCGGCGAACGCGGACGACTGGCCGTTCGTGCCTACCCTCGCGGCTGCCGTGGGAATCGGCGTGCCACCCGCCCAGTACGTACCCACACCGCCCAGCCCGACCGTGACCGTGTTGGCCGCCGTCGTCACGGACCTCGTGCCCGTCAGCATGCCGCCGCCGCCACCGCCGCCGCCGACCCAGGCGCCGCCGCCGCCACCGCCGCCGAGAACGAGGTAGTCGACGCTCGTGACGCCGCGTGGCGCCGTCCACCCGCCGGCCGCCGTCAGGTAGGAGCGCGGGAAGCGCACGATCGTGTAGCCGCTCGACGGGTTGCGGGACGTCTCCTTGACGTCGACCAGGGGCGGTGAGCCGCCCATCGTCAGGTCGGTGCCGCTCGCGCCCGAGGCGGCGCGGTTCGGGACGGTCGTGCCCGTGATGCCGTTGAAGTCCCAGTAGCCGACGAGGCCGGTCGCGCCTGCCGGGCCCCACGTGTGCATGTCCGTCTGGATCTGCGCCGCCGTGCGGGCCACGTTCCAGAGGCGCACCTCGTCGATGCGACCGGGGAAGGGCTCCGTCAGCGTGGTCGCCGGGTTCGTGCCCACGTACGCGCCGATGCCGACGGGCGCCCCGCTGTACGCCTCGTACCAGCGCGCCGTGCCGGTGGTGGTGTGCCGGGGCACGCCGTCCACGTGGAGGGTGACGGGGCCGGTGCTCCCCGAGGTCTCCTCGCGCACGAGGGCCAAGTGCTGCCACTCGTTGGTGCGGATCGGCACGCCGCTGTTGTAGTCGACCCAGGTCGTCCACGGGCCGTCGGTCTTCCAGCGGTACCTCCAGGTGCCCGCGTAGCCGTAGATGGAGTAGTTGGTCTCGCGGATGATCACGTTGCAACCCGTGCTCGCGCAGGTGCCGGTGGGCCGCACCCAGGCCTCGATGGTGAGGTTCTGGCCGAGGCGCAGGCTCGCGTCGTCGGGCGCGTACGCGAGCTGCGTCGAGCCGTTCAGGTCGAGTGCGGTGTCAACGTCGCTGCCCGGCGGCGCGTAGGAGACGACCACGAGGCCGGAGCCGCCGTGCCCGCCGTAGGAGGTCGTGTTGCTGAGGTCGCCGCCGGCGCCACCGCCACCGCCGCCCGTGTTGGCGGTCCCGTCCGCACCGGTCGCGATGAAGCCCGACCGCGGCGAGCCGGCGCCGCCGCCACCCGTGCCGCCCGCTCCCCCGTTCGCGCCGCTCGCCGTGCCGCCCGTTCCGTGCACACTGCCGCCGCCGCCGCCGCCGTAGCGGGTGCTCGTCCCCGTGATCAGCGACTCACGGCCGGCGCCACCGGCCCCACCGACGGCGCCGGTGTTCGTGCCGTTGGTCTGGGAGCCGTTGCCGCCGACCGCCGCGGCACCGCCGCCGCCTCCGGCCGCATGCGGCTGCGTGCTGTTCCCCGAGCCCCCGGCGAAGCCCTGACCGGCCGTCGCGGCTCCGCCGGCACCGGGGTTCGAGCCGCCGCCGGAGCCGACGGTGGCATCCGCGGTTCCGCTGCGCACGTTGGTGTTGGCGGCCTGGAGGTTGTAGGTCGATCCGACGCCGCCTCCGAACGCGGTGATGGCGACGCCGGGGCCCACGAGGCCGGAATCGCCGCCGTTGAGGCCCTCGGTCAGGACCCATGACGAGCCGTGGATCATCGTCGCCCCGCGTCCCCCTTCGCCCACCGTCACCGCCAAGGTCGAGCTCGCGGTCACGGCCTGGGTGCCGGAGAGCACGCCGCCGCCACCCCCGCCGGAGCCCGCCCACGCCCCGCCGCCGCCGCCGCCGCCGACCGCGAGGTAGTCGAGGCTCGTGACCCCGCGCGGCACGCGCCAGCCGCCCTGCGCCGTCAGGTAGGAGCGCGGGAAGGAGACGACGGTGCGGCCGCCGACCGTCGTGCGGGTGGCGATGTCGACGTAGTTCGGCGTGCCGTAGGGCGTGAGGTTCGTGGTCGACGCCGCGCCGGGCACGCGGTTGGGCACGGAGCCGGCGAAGCCGTCGTTGAAGTCCCAGTGGGCGAGGAGCCCGGTCGTGCTGGCCGGTGACCAGACATGCAGGCCGTCCCTGACCTGCGATGCGGTTCGGGCGACGTTCCAGATCCGCACCTGATCGACCTGGCCGTCGAGGCGCCCCGGGTACGTGGCCCAGGACCGTCCGATCCGCGTGGGCCGCGCGGCGTCGCCGCCGACGTCGGCCCAGGACGCCTTCGTCTCGCGCAGCTGGCCGTCGACGTAGAGGTAGCCGGTGGTGCCGCTGCGCACCGCCGCGATGTGGACCCAGCGGCCGACCGGCATGTCGACGTTCGAGGCCCAGCCGTCGCCGATCCAGACCTTCCCGCCCGGAGTGCCGGTCGTGACGGCGAGGAAGTGGCCGCTGTCCTGCGCGACGAGGACCTGGTCGACGCCGCCGACCGAGGCCGAGTCGAGCTTCGCCCACGCCTCAATCGTGAAGTCGCCGGTCGCCGGGATCACGCTGGTCCCGGCCTCGAAGTACTGCACGGCGATGCCGCCCGATGCGGCGCCGCTCAGGTCGGGCGCGAGATCGACTGCGTTGCCGGCGCGCGCGGCCTGCGGCAGCGCCGCGACGAGGGCCGCGAGACCGAGCGCGAGCAGCGCGGAGCGGGCCCCGCTCCATGCGGCGGCCTGGCGTCCCCGAGGGGGCGCGCTGTGCATGCTTCGGTTGGGCCACATGGGCTACCCGGAAGGGTACGTAACGCCTGTAGCACACGTGTGAAAACCGGGTCCGGGACACGTTTCGCGGGCGGCGCGGGCCGCCCCCTGCGCCGCGGGCCTACGGCCAGAACATCGACGGGGCCGGTACGGTCAGCCCGTAGGGCCTCCCCGCCTCGGCGAGCTGCGCCATCAGGCGCGTCTTCGTCTCCGTGGCACGCAGGCTGAGCCGCCAGCCGCGGTCGTCCTCGCGCCGGTCGGAGCGCAGCCACTGCACGTAGGCGCGGTTGGCGGCGAGCGACTGGTCGAAGGCCCGCAGGAGCTGCGTCGCGATCGGCTGCAGCCGCCGCGGCGGCACCGGCAGGGCGGCGGCACGGGCGCGGGCCGCCTCGCGGGCCGGGATGATCCGCCGCTCGATGCGGTTCGCCGCCACGGCGCGCGGGACCACGCCGCGCTTGGCCTGGTCGAGCAGGATGTTGAGGTCCTCGCGGGGGCGCCCGCCGACGTAGAGCGTCGAGAGGGCGCGCTGCAGCCACTGGCGCGGCGACATCAGCACGATCGTGAAGGGCGCGAGCGGCTTGGCCAGGCGCGTGTCGCCCTGCATGGTGGCCACGGGGGTGACGCGCAGGGCCATGCTGCGGCGCAGGATCCGGCGGCCCTGCTCCGTCAGGCCCATCCGCACCAGGATCTTGCGGCCCGTGGGGCCGGCGATCGCGCCCTTGCCCACGATCACGCGCTCGGCGGCGCGTCCCGCGCGCGGGGCGATCGTCGTGCCCTCGCCGAACAGCTGGATCACGCCCTCGCAGCGCGACACGATCGTGCCGACGCACTCGGCGGTGATGATCGCGCTGCCGTCGGCCGTGGCCCGCACGCTCGCGTTTTGGACCATGTCGGCCGGCGGCGCCTCGAGCTCCATGGTGGACTCGACGCGGACGGTCGACCCGTCGATGTCGACGAGGGTGACGATGCGGACCGTGAGGACGCCCTCCTCCGCGAGCTGGCGCTGGAGGCGGGTCGGCAGCTCGAGCGCGATCTCCTCGGTGGTGCCGGCCTCGATCGTCTCCCGGCGGACGACGATCACGGCGCTGCCCCGGTACATGGAGACCGCGGCGGTGCAGGCGCGCGCCGTGGCGCTGCAGCCGACCTGGATGCCGACGGAGCCGTCCTTGGAGACGGCCGGCGGACCGTCGGAGTCGGTCGGCATCACGGCGCCCGCGGCGCTCGGGGTGACGGGCGCGGTCGGGGTCGAGCCCGCGCCGCTGCCGGCCGCGTTGACCGCGACCACCGAGAAGGTGTAGGCGACGCCGTCGGTGAGGCCGGTGACGACGCAGGACAGGGGCCCGCTCGTCCAGGTGCAGGTCTGCCCACCCGGGGAGGCGGTGACCACGTAGCCGGTGATGGGCGAGCCGCCGTCGCTGGCGGGCGCCGTCCACTCGACGGTCGCCTGCCCCGATCCGACGGTGGCGTTGACGCCCGTCGGCGTGCCGGGGGCTGTGGCGGTGATCGCGGCCGTCAGCGCCGGGGCGGAGAGCGTGTAGTTGGCGCTGTCGGCGCCGGCGAGCACGAGGCCGGTGACGGTGACGGGCTTGCCGGAGCCCGCTGCGGGCGAGTCGAAGGCCGCCTGGACCGCCGACGTGTCGAGGGTGACCGCGTCGCCGCCGACGATGCCGACCAGCGAGGCCCCCGACAGGTCGACCGTCGCCGTCGCCGTGCCGTCGTGGCGCTTGTCGGCCGCGGTCGCGCCGCTCACCGTGAGCGGCTTGCGGGTCACGGTGAGGGTGGTCTGGCCGGTCGTGCCGGAGGCGTACGTCACGGCGTCCGTCGGGGTGAACGTCGCGGTGAGGACGCGCGGACCCGCCGCGATCACGCTGCCCACGCCGATCGGCGTCGACCCGATCGCGTAGGCGAAGGTGCCGGGCACGGGGGTGCCACCGAAGGAGGCGGTGGCGTTGAGCTCGGCGGAGGTCAGCGCCGTGCCGTAGACGAGCGGCGTGGGCGTCGACCACGTGATCACCGGCACGTCGCGGTCGCGGATCGTGAAGGTGCCGGGGACGTAGGTGAAGACGTAGTTGACGGCGGCCGCGCCGGAGGCGGTGATCGCGTAGGTGCCGACCCCCTCGCCGCCCGCGCGGGTCACGTTGACGGGGGCGGTGAGGACGCCGGGGCCGTCGGAGCCGACGTAGCCCGTGATCAGCGCCGTCAGGGTCGGATCCGCGGTCCCCTGGCGCTTGGAGTCATCCTGCGCGGTGACCGTGAGCGTCGCCGGGTCGACGGCGATCGTGGCCTGGGCCGACGTCGCGGCGAGGTGGTTCGCGGACTGGGCGATCTGGGCCTCGACGACGCACGATCCGGCGCCGGTCGTCGACACGTTGGCGCCGGAGACGCTGCACGGGCCCGACACGCGGCGGTAGGTGATCGTGCCCGTGCCCGTGTACGCACCGGCGGAGAGCGTCGTCGACTCGCCGTAGGCGATCGTCGTGTCGGCGGGGATCGCGGTGATCGTCTGGCTGGCGCGCTGCACGACCAGGGTCGCCGTGGCGTGCGTGGCCACGTAGTCGGCGGTCGCGCCGCCCGTCGGGGCGTAGTCGACGCGCAGGGTGTGGGTGCCCGCGCCGAGGACGTCGCCGGCCGCGAGGGGCTGCCCGCCGATCGTGTACGTCAGGGTGCCTGCCACCGCCGTCGCGGTCGTGGCGTCGGCGGCGCTCGCCGCGAGGTGCTGGGTGGCGTCGATCGGCGCCGGGTAGGTGATCGGGCCGGTCGGCGACCAGCTGATCGCGGGTGCCTCGCGCGAGCCGGTGATCGACACGTCGAGCGTGGCGCTGGCGCTGAGGGCGCCGGCGGTCACGGTGACCGTGAGGGCGACGGCGTCGTCGGCGGTGCGCTGGTTGATCGCAGACGCCGACGGCGCGAACGAGTAGGCGCCGGACGCCTTCGTCACGGTCAGGGTGCCGTACGTGGTGGTGCGGGTGACCGTGGCCCCCGCGTCGGTGCCCCCGCTGATCCCGTAGACCAGCGCGGTGCCCTCGCGGTCCGTGCCGGCGAGCGTCCCCGTCGCCGCCGCGAACGAGTCCTGCGCGGTGGTGTCGGTGTAGGCGATCGCCGTCGGGGTGGCGAGGGTCGGGGTGTCGTCCGCGGCCGTGATCGACACCACGAGCGACGCCGTGCCGGTGGCCGTGCCGTCGCCGGCGCTGACCGTGAACGTCTCCGACGCGTCGGTGGCGCGCGCGTCGATGGCCGTCGCGTTGGGGACGAAGCGGTAGGCGCCCGTCGCGCCGCGCACGTGGAGGGTGCCGTAGGTGCCGACCCGCGAGACGGTGTAGGTGACGCCGCCGATCACGGTCGAGCCGGCCGTGCCCGAGGAGATGCCGAAGGTCGGGGTGTCGCCGTCGGCGTCCGTCGCGCTGAGGGTGCCGGTGACGTCGGCGAACGTGTCCGCGGCGGCCGTGTCGGTCAGGCCGATCGCGGTCGGCGTGGACAGCACCGGCGCCTGGTTCTGCTCGATCACGGTGATCGTGCTCGTCTGCGCGCTGCTCAGGTTGGCGCTCGCCTGGCCGTCGTCGAGCTGCCAGGTGACGGTGCGCGTCGTGGACGTGGCCGTCGGCCGGCCGCTGGTCGAGCGGTACTTCACGGCGCGCAGCGCGTTCTGGTACTGCGTCGGCGTGCCCGTGCCGGAGAGGGTGAGGACGCCCGTGCCCGCATTCCAGGTGCCGCCGATCGAGCCCATCGTCGAGCCGTCGTTGGCGAACGACAGCTCGTCGCCGGCCGTCAGCCCCGCCGTGATCGCCACCGTGCCGCCCGCCAGGCTGGCCGCGTCGGGGTCGGCGACGTCGATCCCGGTCAGGACCGTTCCGGCCGCGGCGCCCTCCGTGTAGGCGAGCTGACCGCCGGCGGACCCGGGCAGGCGGATCTCGGAGACCTGCAGGTAGGCATCGGCGCCGCCGCCGCGGATCGTCGGGAACACCACCCGGTACCAGCGGTACTCGACCGCGTTCGCGAAGGTGACGTCGGGGTACGCGGTCTGGCGCCCGGTCGGCGGCGACAGCGACCCGCTCGAGACCGACGTGAAGGTCGTGCCGTCGTTCGAGCCCAGCACCTGGTACGAGGCCGGGTCGCGTGCCGTCTCGTCGTTGGCGGTCGTCAGCCCGATCCCGGTCACCGCGTAGGCGTTGCCCACGCCGAGGTCGATCGTGACGCCCGACCCCGCGCCGGAGAAGTTGAGGTACTTCGTGCCCGCGTCGTTGTCGAAGGCCTGGGCGACGCCCTCCCCGCCCGGCGACGAGCCGCCGCCGCCGGCGCTCGTGTGGTACCGCGTGTAGGCGGACGCCGCGAGGCCCTGCGTGACGTCGGCGAGCGACGAGATGGTGACCGTCACGACGGGCCGGTCGTTGACCGCGGTGATGGCGGCGTTCAGCGCGCCGGTGCCGTTGGCACCGGCCGAGTCCGCCGGCACCAGGGCGAAGGCCTCCGTGATGTCGGTCGAGCGCCCGTTGATCGCGGCGGCGTTCGGCTCGAACCGGTAGGCGCCGTCCGTATGGCGGATGTAGAGCGTGCCGTGCGTGCCGATCAGCTGGCGGGTGAACGTGATCGACCCCGACGACCATGCCAGGAGCCAGGAGCCGGTCGTGGCCCCGGTGGCCGTCCACGAGCTGATCGTGTTCGACTCGGCATCCGTGGCGGCGAAGGTCCCGAACGACGGCGCGTAGCTGTCGTTCGCGGCGGTGTCCGCGAGCGACACCGTCACCGTGGTCGCGACCGGGCCGTCGTTGACGCCCGTGATCGACACCGTGTAGGTCGCCGTCGCCGACACCGAGCCGTCCGTGACCGTGACCGTGAAGGTCTCCGACGCGTTCGCGGCGCGGGCGTTGATCGCGGTCGTGTTCGGCGCGAACGTGTAGGCGCCCGAGGCCTTCGTCACCGTCAGCGTGCCGTAGGTGCCGGTGCGCGACACGGTCGTGCCGCCGTCCACCCCGCTCTGGATGCCGTAGGTGAGCGTCGTTCCGGAGATCGCATGCGTCCCGACCAGCGTGCCGGTCGCGCTCGCGAACGTGTCCACGGCCGTCGTGTCGGTGTAGCTCGCCGTCGATGGGGTGGCCAGCGTCAGCGTGTCGACGACGGTGCCGCTGGCCGCCGCCTCGCCCTGCGACGGCGCGGTGCCGCCGTCGCCGCCGTACTCGACCACGTAGGCGAGGCTCTGGTTGTACGAGTCGAGGTCGTTCCAGCGCCCCGTGCCTCCCGACAGGATCTGCACGGCGTGCTCGCCGCTTCCGGCGTTGTTCGGCTCACTGGAGTTCCAGAAGTTGTAGCGAGCGCCAGCATCACCCGCCGCGCACTCGCCGCTGAGGCCGTCGGCGCAGGTCCCGTCTACGAAGAAGCGCTTGCCCGCCTCCGGCCCGTCCATCCACCGCCAGGACCCCTCCGACTGGATGTCGCTGCCGCCGATCCAGGCCGTCGCGTTGCCGATCTTGGTCGTGATGAACTGGTTCTCCGCGGCGGAGGTCACGGTCGCGAGGTAGCCGTTGAGGCCGTTGGAGGTGCGGCGCACCAGGGCGCCCGAGGCCGTGCAGTTCCCCGTCGCGCCGTCGTAGGTCCCGTGGCTGTAGGTGGCGTTCGCGTACTTCGCGAGGCAGCGCGCCTCGCGCCACCTGGCAGTCGTGGTCACCAGCTCGTAGAAGTGCCCGGTGGTCGGGAAGTAGGCCGCACCGGCCGGCGTGATCGAGACCGTCACGCTGGCCGCGGAGCCGACCGTCGTGCCCTGCGCGGCCAGGGTCGCGAGCGCGGCGTTGACCTGGGTGGGCGTGCCGTCAAAGGCGATCTCCGCGGCACCGGCCGTCCAGTTGGCCGAGGCGTAGCCGGTGACCGCGACCAGGCCGGTGGTGGTCGTCACCTTGACGGTGGCGTTGACGCCGACGACGGTGGCGCGGATGGTGCCCGAGAAGCCCTCGGTGGTGGGCACCGCGCCGCCCGTCATGTACGTGGAGAGCGCGCGGTAGGACGTGGTGAAGAGGCTGATCGAGCCGGTCGGCAGGCGGACCGCGACGGGCACCGCGCTCGCCGACGACGAGGCCGCGCCCGTGCCCGCGGCGTTGCGGGCCGTGACGGTGAACGAGTAGGTCGTGCCGTTCGCGAGCCCGCTCACCGTGCAGGTGGTCGCCGGCGCGGTCGCGGTGCAGGTCGCCCCGCCCGGAGCCGCGGTGACGGTGTAGTCGAGGATCGCCGACGATCCGACCCACGCGGGCGCGGTCCAGGACACGACGGCGCTCTGATCCTGACCCGTGGCCACGACCCCCGTCGGCGCGCCCGGCACGGGGTCGTCGATGGTGATGGTCGTCGTGGCCGTCGACGCCGACGTCGGCCCGGTGTTCCCGGCCGCGTCGGTCGCGCCTCCGGCGGCGAAGCGCGGCGTCACGGTGCCGGGCCCGCAGCCCGTGATCGTGACGGTGCGCGTCGACCCGGAGTCAGTGCCCGGGGCGAAGGCGCAGGTCGCGGCGGAGCCGGCGTTCGAGAAGTCGTCCACGGCGACGCCCGTGACCGCCTCGGGGAAGGTGAGGGTGTAGGTGATCGTGCCGGGGTACATCGGCGAGGTCTGCGAGGTCGTGAACGTCGCGGTCGGCGCCGTCACGTCGCGGGTGATCGTCGTGGTCGCGGTGGCCGCGGTCGCGGGACCCGTGTTGCCGACGGAGTCGGCGGCCCCGCCCGACGCGAACACCGGGATCACGGTGCCGCCCGTCGTGCACGTCGCCGTCACCGTGCGCGTCGAGCCGCTGTCCGTGCCCGGATTGAAGGTGCAGGTGGCGGTGCCGCTGTTCGAGAAGTCGCCGGCGGCGACGCCCGTGACGGCCTTCGAGAAGGTCAGCGTGAAGGCGATGCTCGCGGCGTTCGTCGGGCTGGCCTGCGCCGACGTGAACGCGCTCACGGTCGGCGCCACGCCGTCCACGGTCACGGTCTGCGAGGCCGTCGGCGAGCTCGCGTGCGACCAGGCGGTGTCGTCGCCGTACTCGACCACGAGGCCGGTCGGGTTGGCCGGGGAGTAGTCCGGGTGGGGATTCGAGGCGTCGGTGTCGTTCCAGCAGGCCCCGTTCAGGTAGTTGAGGGAGACGTACTCCTCGCCGAACCAGTTGTCTGGCTGGCCACTGCACCAGTCGAAGTAGGTCATCACGGCGTTCTTCTCCGCGGCCGGCATGCCGGCCTGGCTGAGCAGACGCCAGGTGTTGCCGACGGCGACGTCGGTGCCGTTCGCCCAGAGGTTCTGATAGCCACCGGTGAACGACTCGACGAAGGTGTTCTCCGCGGTGGTCGTGATCGCCGCGAGGTAGCCGTCCTTGCCGCGCAGGCGCGCCGCGGCGGACTCGGTCTGGGCCGCCGAGACCGACATCGCCGCGTCGACGCGGGTGTAGTAGTGCCCCGAGGCGAAGTGGTAGGTCGCGGTCGGATCGGTGGTCGGCGTCGCGGTGACGGTGATCGTCGGCGTCGCCGCGTCGGCCGCGGTCAGGGCGAGCGTGGCGAGCGCCGCGTTGACGTCGGCGACGGTGCCGCGGAAGGCGAGCTGCGTGAACGAGGTCCACGAGGTGGTCGTGTGGCCCGGTGCGCGCGTCAGCCCGGTCGTGGTCGAGAGCCCGAGCGACCCGCTCGTGGTCTGGACGGTGGCCAGCACACTCGTCGACGACGCCATGTTCGCGATCGCCCAGCCGCCGAGGGAGATCGCCGTTCCCGCGCGCACGCTCGCCGAGCCCGTGGTGATCGAGGGGCTGGAGGCGGAGACCGCCACCGTCTGCGAGGCGCTCGCCGCCGAGGCGTCGACGAACGCGGTGTCGTCGCCGTACTCGATCATGTACCCGTTGACCTGGCCGGTGTTGCCGTCGCGGAGGTCGTTCCAGCAGGTGCCCGAGTTCCACTTGGTCACCGCCATGTCCTCGCCGGACGTGCCGTCGGAGTTGTTCGGCTCGTTCGCGCACCAGTTGGCGTAGGTGATCTGGCTGCCCGAGGAGGAGTAGTTCGCCGTGTTCGAGCAGCTCGTCGAGGCGTCGCCCGCGGTCACGCAGGCGGCGCGCCAGAACTTCAGGTCCTTCTCCGCGGTCGGCATTCCCGTCGAGTTCGCGAGGCGCCAGAGGCCCTCGAGGCCCTGATCGGTGTGCCCGATCCAGATGTTGGTGCCGGTGGTGTTGTTCTGGACGAACGTGTCCTCGGCGGACGACGTGATCGTGACCAGGTAGCCGCTCTTGCCGAGGTAGGTCGAGGCCTCGGCGGCCGTCTTCGCCGACGACCACGACGTGCCCGCTGACGAGACGAACCGGTAGTAGTGCCCGTTGGCGGCGTTGTAGGTGACGTTCGCGTCGTAGTTCGCCGAGTTGACGGTGACCGTGGCCGACCCGCTCCCCGGGGCCACGAGGGAGAGCGTGGCGAGCGATGCATTCGCGTTCGCGGGGGTGCCCCACATGCTGAGCGTCGTGAACGTGGCCGAGGACGACGGCAGGCTGTAGCCAGTGGCCGCGGTCATGCCGCTGACGGAACTCAGCTTCAGCGAGCCCGCGCTGGTGCTGATGGTGACCAGCACGTTGGTGCCGGTCGCGCCGGTGATGCGGTAGCCGGAAAGGGCGACGGTCGAGCTCGCGGTCGCGGTGACCGTGCCGGGGCTCGACACCGTCGTCGCGGCTCGCGCGGCGGGAGCCGCCGACAGGAGCGCGAGGGCGATCGCGACGAGCGCGAGGGCGCTGAGCGCGGCTCGAGGCGCGGCGGAGCCGACCCGCCTCCATGCGGCGGCTCGCCGCCCCTCATGGAGCGCTTCCCGCGATGCTGGGTTGGCACGCATGTGCTGCCCTGAATGGTAGGGCGATTCGCGGCCCTGGCGGCGGCCGATGTCGCAAAAACCGAACACCTGTGCGCTGGGCGGCCACGGTCGGTGTGCCGGCCCACCGCCCCGGCTACCCTCCCCTCGTGCGCTCCCTCCGCTACACGATCGTCGACGTCTTCACGTCGACCCCGCTCGAGGGCAACCCGCTGGCCGTCTTCACGGGCGCCGACGGGCTCCCCGACGACGTCATGCAGGCCCTCGCCCGCGAGACGAACCTGTCCGAGACGACGTTCCTGCAGCGGGCCACCGAGGGCGGCACGGCGCGCCTGCGCATCTTCACCCCCGCCGCCGAGCTGCCCTTCGCCGGCCACCCGGTCCTCGGCTCCGCCTGGGTGATCGCGCGGGCCACCCCGATCCACGTGATCGGCTTCGAGACGGGCATGGGCCTCGTGCCCGTGGCCATCGAGCGCGACGGCGGCACCCTGGTGGGCGCGCGGATGACGCAGCCCGAGCCCCTGATCGGCCCCGCGGGGGTGGATGCCGACGTCCTCTCGGAGGCGCTCGGCACGCCGCTCGTCGGCGAGCCGATGCGGGCCGCCAACGGCATCGCGCACCTGCTCTGCCCCGTCGCCGACGTATCGCAGGCCCGCCCCGACATGCGCGCCCTCGGCGCCTACGACGTGGGCACGGTCTACCTGTGGGCGCCGCCCGTCGGCGACGAGCTCAGGACGCGGATGTTCTCGCCGCTCGACGGCATCAACGAGGACCCGGCCACGGGCTCCGCGGCCGGTGCCCTCGGCGCGCACCTGTTGGCCAGCAGGGTCGTCGGCCCGGGCCGCATCACGATGGTCCAGGGCGTCGAGATGCTGCGCCCCTCCCGCATCGAGGTCGACCTCGAGGAGGGCCAGCCGCCCGTGGTTGGCGGGCAGTGCGCGGTCGTGGCGCGTGGGGAGTTCCAGCTGTGAGCGCGCCGATCGAGCCCGGCCGGAAGCGCGTGGCGATCCGCTGGCGCGACCTCGACGGCTTCAACCACGTCAACAACGCCGTCTTCCTCAGCTACCTCGAGGAGGGCCGCGACGCCTGGCTCGCCAACGCCCTCGGCGACGGCGAGCCCACCATGAACGAGTTCGTGGTGCGCCACATCGCGATCGACTTCGTCTCGCAGCTGACCCAGGACGACGGCGAGGTCGAGGTCGTGGTGGAGGTCGAGAAGGTCGGCACCTCCTCGATCACGCTGCGCGAGACGGTCACCGCCCTGTCCGACGGGCGCGTCGCCGCCCGCGCGACCGGCATCCTCGTGCACACAAACCCCGAGCACACCGCGTCGCAGCCATTGCCCGCCGAGCTCCGGACGCGGCTCGAGGCGTCGATCGCCGGCTGAGCCGCTGCGGGTCCAGCCCGCAGTCCGATCGGAGTTGTCGGCCGGATCACCCGGCGGCGAGCGCCGCGATCACGCCCGCCAGGTACGCGAAGGCGAGGATCGCGTTGACGTTGAAGAACGCCTGGTTGACCCTCGAGAGGTCGTCCTCGCGCACGATCGCGTGCTCGTAGGCCAGGAGCGCCGCGCAGGCCCCGACGGCGACCCAGTAGGGCCAGGCGAGGCCGAGCCAGAGCCCGACGCCGGCCATCGAGGCGACGCTGCCGACGTGCAGGAGCCGCGCGACCCACAGCGCGGGCCCGATGCCCCAGTCGGCGGGCGCCGAGTGGATGCCCTCGGCGCGGTCGAAGGCGACGTCGAGCGTGGCGTAGATGATGTCGAAGCCGGCGATCCAGAGGCCGACGACCCCGAGCAGCAGGAACGCGCCGAGCGGCAGCGCGTCGGCCACCGCCACCCAAGCCGCCACCGGCGCGAGGCCGATGCAGAGCCCCAGCCAGAGGTGGCAGAGCGGCGTGAAGCGCTTCAGGTACGGGTAGACCACGAACGGGATCACCACGAGCGGCCACAGCCAGCGGGTCAGGGGCGCGAGGTTCCAGCAGGCGAGGAGCAGGAGCGCGAGCGAGACCGCGCAGAGCCCCCAGACCTGCGCCTTCGAGACGAGCCCGGCGGGGATCTCGCGCCCGGCGGTGCGCGGGTTTCTGGCGTCGATCTCGGCGTCGATCAGGCGGTTGAGGCCCATCGCCAGGGTGCGGGCCCCCACCATCGCCACCGTGATCCAGATCAGGGCCGACCACGACGGCAGGCCCATCGCCGCGAGCAGCGCGCCCGCGTAGGCGTACGGCAACGCGAACACGGAGTGCTCGAGCCGCACGAGGTTGGCGAGTCGGCGCGGCAGGCTGGGGATCGCGGCGGGCTCCACGGCTGGATCTTCGCGCCCCGCCCGCGCCCGGCGCGGCGGTAGGATGCCGCCGTGGCCGATGCGATCGTCGTGGAGGGGCTGGTCAAGCGCTACGGCGACCGCGACGTCGTCGCCGGGCTGGACCTGACCGTGCGCGAGGGCGAGGTGCTCGCCTTCCTGGGTCGGAACGGCGCCGGCAAGACCACCACGACCGAGATCCTCGAGGGCTACCGCACGCGCGACGCGGGCCGGGTCGAGGTGCTCGGGCAGGACCCGGCGGAGGCGGGCACCGACTGGCGG
>CAIQOY010000234.1 GCA_903873565.1 uncultured Actinomycetes bacterium | reverse complement strand
GGGCGCGGCTCCTCGGAGTCGCGCGGGCCGAAGGCCGCGGCGATGGCGGCCAGGAGCGCCGCCGTCCCGAACATCCACCGCCACGACAGCCCGAGGTCGTCGTAGATCCCGCCCACGAGCAGGGCGATGCCGAGCCCGAGCGTGGCGGCGCCCCCGAAGACGCCGGCGAGGAAGGGCCCGCCCAGCCGGCGCGTGCCGTCGAGGCCGCCGACGAAGACGGGGCCCGTGCCGCAGCCCACCACCAGCCGCGTGACGGCCAGCAGCCAGAAGACGGGGCTGACCATCGCGACCAGGTTGGCGACGGTGACGAGCACGAAGGAGAGCCGCACCAGCTTGAGCGGCCCGATCCGCTGCGCGGGCTCGGCGGCGGGCAGCTGGGAGAGCGCGTGGCTGACCAGGAGCGCCGTCGTGAGGATGCCGACCTCGCCGAGCCCGACGTCGAAGGCGCCGCTCAGCCGGGTGGCGATCGGGCCGATCAGCGCGAAGTTGAACCCGATCGCGATCGCGATCAGGAACACCCGCACGATCACGATCGGGGCGGGTCGGGACGGGGCGTCGGTCACGGGGCTCCGGGGCCGGCGTCGTTTGACACCGGCGGGGCAGTCACTCTATAACGCCTGCACCTGAGAGGATTTGCCGCGGCCTGCGCCTGCGCGCCGGGACGCGGACGAGCGAGAGAGGACCGGAGGATCGGATGAAGCGCATCGGAGTCGACGTCGGGGGCACGTTCACCGACCTGATCTACGTCGACGATCAGAAGGGCACCGTCCTGGTGCACAAGACGCCGTCGACCCCCGCCGACCCGTCGATCGCCACGGTCGACGGCATCCGCACGCTGTGCGAGATGGCGAAGATCAAGCCGTCGGAGCTGGACCAGGTCTTCCACGGCACGACGGTGGCCACCAACATCGTGATCGAGCACAACGGCGCCAACGTCGGCATGATCACCACCAAGGGCTACCGCGACATCATCCACATCGCGCGCCACAAGAAGCCGATGAACTTCTCGCTGTGGCAGAACCTGCCGTGGCAGGCGTACCCGATCGCGCGGCGCCGCAACCGCCTGACGGTCAACGAGCGCATCCTCGCCGACGGCTCGGTGCAGATCCCGCTCGACGAGCGCGAGGTGCGCGCCCAGGTGCGCAAGCTGAAGAAGGCCAACGTCGACTCCGTCGCGGTCTGCCTGCTGTTCTCCTTCAAGAACCCAAAGCACGAGCGGATGGTCGCCAAGATCGTGCGCGAGGAGTTCCCGCAGGCCTACCTGTCGGTCTCCTCCGAGGTGATCCCGCAGTACCGCGAGTACGAGCGCTTCTCGACCGTGGCCCTGAACGCGTTCGTCGGCCCGAAGGTGTCGGCGTACGTCAAGCGCTTCGACTCCGAGCTGCGCAAGATGGGCGTCAAGACCGGCATCCACCTGATGACCTCGGCGGCCGGCGTGGCCACCCCCGAGGCCTCGGTCGACAAGCCGGTCAACCTGCTCATGTCCGGCCCGATCGCGGGCGTCGTCGGCGGCATCTGGGCCGGCGCGATCGCGGGCGAGCCCAACGTCATCACCCTGGACGTCGGCGGCACCTCGGCCGACATCGGCCTCGCCCAGTCCGGCAAGCTGCGCATGAAGCACCTGCTCGACACGAAGGTGGGCCCGTACCAGGCGATGATCCCGATGGTCGACGTCGACACGATCGGCGCCGGCGGCGGCTCCATCGCCTACATCGACTCGGGCGGCATCTTCCGCGTCGGCCCCCGCTCCGCGGGCGCCATGCCCGGCCCGGCCGCCTACGGCCAGGGCGGCACCGAGCCGACCGCCACCGACGCCATCGTCGCGCTCGGCTGGCTGCGCCCCGAGCTGTTCCTCGGCGGCAAGAAGGACCTCCGCGTCGACCTCGCCAAGAAGGCGATCGACGCGAAGATCGCCAAGCCGCTGAAGCTCTCCACCCAGGAGGCGGCGCTCGGCATCTACAAGGTGCTCGTGCACTCGATGGTCGACGCCATCGAGCAGTCGTCGGTCCGCAAGGGCTTCGACCCGCGCGAGTTCGCCCTCATCGCCGAGGGCGGCGGCGGCCCGCTGTTCTCCAGCGCGATCGCCCCCGAGGTCGGCGTCAAGCACGTCCTCGTCCCGAACTACCCGGGCATCACGGCCGCCCTCGGCCTGCTCACCACGGACATGGTCTACGAGTACACGCAGACCTCGTACGTGATGTGCTCGGCCCTGTCGGCCAGCCCGAAGGAGCGCGCCACCCTCGAGAAGCAGTTCGCGGTCCTCGAGGCCCAGGCGCTCAAGCAGTTCGCCAAGGACAAGATCGACAAGAAGCGCGTCAAGATCGAGTGGATCGTCGACGCCCGCTACGAGGGCCAGGGCTACGAGCTCCGCGTCGACGCCAAGAAGGGCAAGGTCACGGAGGCGTGGATCCGCTCCGTCAAGGAGGCCTTCCACGACATCCACGAGCGCGAGTTCTCCCGGCGCTTCGAGGAGGCGGACGTCCAGTTCGCCAACATCCGCGTCCGCGCCATCGGCCAGATGCCGGGCCTCAAGCCCAAGACCATCAAGAAGGGCACGGCGACGCCGCCCAAGGGCGCGCTCAAGCTGACCGCCGACGCCTGGTTCGAGAAGAACGGCAAGCCCGCCAAGTTCTCGACGCGCTTCTACGAGCGCACCGAGCTCCTGGCCGGCAACCGGATCGCGGGCCCCGCGATCATCACGCAGTTCGACTCGACCAGCGTGGTCCCGCCCGGCTACTCGGCCGAGGTGGACCGCCACGGCAACCTGATCATCAAGTACTCGGCCGCGGTGGCGAAGGCCGCCCAGTCCGGCCACTGACCCCCCGATTGCGAGAGAGAGGCATCCCCAATGGCTGATCTGCCTGACGTCGGCATCAACCCCGGCAAGCCCACCCGCAAGCGGGTGAAGGTCGACCCGATCACGCTGCGCGTGCTCGGCGGCGCGTTCGACGCCATCGCCCAGGAGATGGCGGGCGTCCTGTTCCGCATGTCCTACTCGTCGATCATCCGCGAGTCCGAGGACCTCGGCGCGGGCCTGTTCGACGCGGACGGGCGCGAGCTCTGCGAGTCCGAGTCGACGCCGATGCACATCGGGTCGCTCCCGTGGTACATCCGCGGCTTCCTGCACCGGATCGACAAGTCGACCCTCAAGGAGGGCGACGTCATCATCCACAACCACCCGTACCTCGGCGCGTCGCACACGCCCGACATCGCGGTGGCCGTGCCGATCCTCTGGCAGGGCGAGGTCCTCGGCTTCGCCGCCGTGACGGCGCACGTCCTGGACGTCGGCGGCTCCTACCCGGGCATCAACGCCGACGCCTTCGACATGTACGCGGAGTCGAAGATCTACAACGGCCTCAAGTGGTACGAGGAGGGCGTCCTCAACGAGGACCTCGACCGGATGGTCTTCGACAACGTGCGCACGGAGACGATGAACCGCGGCGACATGGAGGCCATGAAGGCGGCCTGCATCCTCGGCCGCGACCGCTTCTACCGCCTGCTCGAGAAGTACGGCGCCGACACCTGCATGTCGGCGGCGTACGACTGGATGGACTACTCGGAGAAGCGCCTGCGCGACGAGATCAAGAAGCTCCCCGACGGCGAGTACGTCGCCCCGACCGCGTGGCTCGACGACGACGGCCGCAACCGCGACGTGCGCCTGCGCGTGGAGACGAAGATCATCGTCAAGGGCGACCACGTCACGATCGACCTGACCGGGTCGAACGCCGAGGTGCCGACGGGCTACAACGTGCCCTTCGAGGGGTCGCTGCTCGTGGCGGCGTACTTCGCGATCCGCACGATCCTGCTCGACCAGGACCGCCTCGACGAGCCGGTGCCCCAGAACGACGGCATCTTCCGCTGCGTCGACGTGATCGCGCCCAAGGGCACGATCTTCAACCCGAACTTCCCGCGCGCCTGCTTCTCGCGCTTCAACCAGTGCCAGCGCGTCGTGGACAACACGATCGTGGCCCTCTCGAAGGTCGTCCCCGACCTCGTCACGGCGGGCAACTCGGCGGCGATCCACTTCTGCTCGTACGCCGGCTTCATCCCGGAGAAGGGCGAGTACTGGCTGTACCTGGAGGTCAACGAGGGCAGCTACGGCGGGCGCAAGGGCCGCGACGGCATGGACTCCGTCGACTGCCTGATGGCCAACACGCGCAACAACCCGATCGAGGAGCTCGACATGCGCTTCCCGATGCGGACGGAGCGCTACGAGCTGCGCGACGAGCCGGCCGCCCCGGGCCAGTGGCGCGGCGGCGTCGGCATCGTGCGCGTCAACCGGTTCCTCGAGCCGGGCGCGTACTCGTGCGAGGGCGACCGCCACACGGACCCGCCGCGCGGCATCTTCGGCGGCTACGACGGCCTGCCCGCGATGGTGCGCCACCACCAGGGCAAGTCGCACACGGAGATCCCCGCCAAGGTGACGGGCCTGATGTGCGACGCCGGCGACGCGATCGAGCTGATCGAGCCGAACGGCGGCGGCTACGGCAACCCGCTCAAGCGCGACCCGAAGCTCGTCCGCGAGGACGTCCTCGACGACTTCACGACGGTCGAGCTGGCCCGCGAGGCCTACGGCGTCGTGATCGACCCGAAGACGCTCGAGGTCGACCTGGCGAAGACCAAGCGGCTGCGCGCGCAGCTGCAGAAGAAGCGCGGCCGCAGCTTCCAGGGCGAGCTCCTCTCGCTCGTCAAGCTGCCGCACCGCATGGCCGTCAGCCCGCACACGGGCAAGGCCGTCGCGGCCAAGCGCTAGGCGGCGAATCCCGGGGGGCGGCGGCCGCGGCCGCCGCCCCCTTCGCGCCTCCCCGGGCCCCCGCCGCCCGCCCCGAATCCCCCACCGACCGCACGTATTCCGGCTACGCTGCCGCCCATGCGCCGACCCCTCGACGACGTCACGATCCTCGCCATCGAGCAGTACGGCGCCGGGCCGTGGGGCACCGTCCACCTGGCCGACCTCGGCGCCCGCGTGATCAAGCTCGAGGACCCGGGCTCGAAGGGCGACATCGGCCGCTACGTGCCGCCCTTCCAGGAGGGCGAGGACTCGCTCTTCTTCGAGACCTTCTGCCACAACAAGCAGTCGATCTCGCTCGACCTGCGCTCGGCGATCGGCCGCGAGACGTTCGAGCGGCTGGTGCCCGAGGCCGACGCCGTCTTCTCGAACCTGCGCGGCGACGGGCCGGCCAAGCTGCGGATCCTCTACGACGACCTCAAGCACCTCAACCCGGCGATCGTCTGCTGCTCGTTGTCGGGCTTCGGGATGACGGGGCCGCGGGCCGCCGAGGGCGGCTACGACTACATCGCCCAGGGCATGGCCGGCTGGATGAGCCTGACCGGCGACCCCGACGGGCCGCCCACGAAGTCGGGCCTCAGCCTGGTCGACATGTCGACGGGCTACGCGGCGGCGCTGGCGATGATGTGCGCGCTGTGGCGCGCGCGCCGCGACGGCACCGGCTGCGACGTCGACGTGTCCCTGTTCGAGACGGCGCTCAACCTCGACATGTACGTCACGACCTGGCACCTGTCGCGCGGCTGGGAGCCGATCCGCACGCGCAACTCGTCGCACCCCTCGATCGTGCCCTTCGGGAACTTCCCGACGGCCGACGGCTGGGTCGTGATCGCCTGCGCGAAGCAGAAGTTCTTCGAGAGCCTGTGCGGGGCGATCGGCACCGAGTGGATGCTCGAGGACGAGCGCTACGCGACGATGCCGGCCCGCCTCGAGCACCGCGACGCCTGCGTCGCCGAGCTCGAGCAGGTGCTGCGCGCGAACACGACCGCGCACTGGGTCGAGGCGCTCGCCGCCGCCGACGTGCCGTCGGGCCCGATCTACTCGATCGAGGAGGCCTGCGCCGACCCGCAGACCGTCGCCCGCGACCTGATCGCCGAGACCGAGCACCCCGTGCTCGGCACCGTGCGCCAGATCCGCTCGCCCCTGCGCATGCCGGGCGCGGCCGAGCAGCTCGAGCCCGCCCCGAAGCGCGGCGAGCACACCCGCCAGGTCCTGCAGGACCTCGCCGGGCTGGACGACGCCGAGATCGACGCGCTCGCCGAGGCCGGGGCCTTCGGCGACGTCACCGTCTAGGAGGACCCCGTGGCGAAGACCGTGACCATCGACCGCGAGCGCTCGGCCGAGCGCATCGAGCGCGACATCGAGACCCTGGCCGGGCCCGACTACACCGAGTCGGCCGACTGCATCCGCCGCTACGCCTACACCCCGGTCTACGAGAACACGCTGCGGTACTTCACCGGCGAGCTCGAGCGGATCGGCTTCGAGGTGTGGCGCGACCCCGTCGGCACGCTCGTGGCCTCGAACGTGCCGAAGGGCGCCCCCGCCTTCGGGATCGGCTCGCACTGCGACTCGAACCGCAACGGCGGCAAGTACGACGGCACGCTCGGCGTCGTGACCGCGCTCGAGGTCTGCCGGCTCGCGCAGGAGTCGGGCGAGCACGTGCCCCTGCGCCTGATCTCCTTCCTCGAGGAGGAGGGCTCGGGCTTCGGGCAGATGCTGCTCGGCTCGCGGATCATGCTGCAGCGCGTCACCGAGGAGGAGCTGAAGGGCACGTTCCTGAGCCCCGAGGGCGTCTCCTTCTGGGACGCCGCCAAGGCCGCCGGCTGCCCGGTCGAGGACTGGCGCGCGTCGATCGCCGAGCTCGACGGGCTGACCGGCTGGGTCGAGGTGCACATCGAGCAGGGCCGCGTCCTGCAGGACACGGGCAACCGGCTCGGCATCGTGCACGCGATCGCCGGCTACGTGCACGGCGACTTCCGCTTCACGGGCCGCGCCGACCACGCCGGGGCCACCCCGATGGGCTTCCGGGTCGACGCCGCGATCCCGGCCGCCGAGACGATCCTGGAGGTCGAGCGGCTGGCCAACGAGATCGGCGACACCACCGTCGGCACGACCGGCGAGGTCGAGTCGTTCCCGAGCCTGATCAACGTCGTGCCCGGCGGCATGCGCGTGTCGCTCGACACGCGCTCGGTGACCGGCGGCCACCTCCAGCTGCGCGACCGCATCGTGCCTTACGCCCGCGAGCGGGCCGAGGCGCGCGGCGTCGGCTTCGAGTGGGTCGAGCGCCAGGGCCTCGACGTGACCCCGATGGACGACGGCATCGTGGCCGCGCTGACCGCGGAGGCCGAGGCCACGGGCGAGCCCTTCATGGTGATGCCGTCGGGCGCCGCCCACGACACGATGTGCGTGGCCGACCGCGTGCCCACCGCGATGCTGTTCGTGCCCTGCAGGGACGGGCTCTCGCACACGCCGCTCGAGGACGCCGACACCCGCGACGCGGCCCTGGCCGCCGAGGTGCTGCTCGGGGCGATCCGGGCGCTCGGCGCCTGACGCCAGACACGGGACGGCCCGCGTCTCCTAGACTCGCCCGGTGCGCCGCGCCCTGACCCTCGCCGCCCTCGGGCTGGCCGCGCTCGCGATCGCCGCGCCCGCGGCCGGCGCCGCCGGCCCGGGCTCGTTCAGCCCGACGCTCTCCCTCAACGCGATGCGCTGGTCGGTGGCGGGCATCCCCGACCTCGACCAGCTGCGCCC
>CAIQOY010000233.1 GCA_903873565.1 uncultured Actinomycetes bacterium | reverse complement strand
GGACGCGATCGTCAAGGAGGTGCCGAAGGCCGTCGTCGCGCGCCCGCTGATCCAGTCGGCCGCGCAGACCGTGGTCGCCGAGCCCGCCTTCACCAAGATCGTCACCGTCGCGCTGGTCAAGTTCCATGACCTCCTGCTCGACCCGCGCACCGCCAAGGTCGTCTTCACGATCGAGGGCGCGCCGCAGCTGATCCAGAGCACGATCGCGCCGTACGACGAGCAGCTGGCCGTGGCGGTCGGCAACGCCGCGACCGCCGAGCTCGCGAAGCTCCCCGATCCCGGCCCGGCCTTCCGGCTCCTGCAGCTGGGCGCCGAGCTCGGTCCCGTCGCGTGGGTCGTGCTCATCCTCGGCCTCGTGCTCGGCGTCGTCGCGGCGCTGATCGCCCCGAGCCGCCGCCGCGGCGCGATCGCCGCCTCGATCGCGCTGGTCGCCGTCGGCCTCGGCGTCGCCCTGATCCTCGGCGCGGTGCGGGTCGGCATCGGCTCGGCCACGGCCGCCGACCCGATCCTCAACGAGGCCGCCACCGGCGTCTTCAACGGCCTCTTCGGCGACCTCCGCCACATCGCCCGCATCACCGCGATCGTCGGCGCCATCGCCGCGGTCCTGATCTGGTCCCTGCGCTGGACCGCGCCGATCGCCGTCGGCGCCGCCGGGCACGCCCGCGACGCCGCGGGCGGTGCGGCCCACGCGGCGGGGGACCGTCGGATCGAGGTCGCCGACGTGACGGCGATCCTGCGCCGCGGGGCCGACCGGGCGCTGACGCCCGCCGCCACCACCTGGGGCCGGATCCTGCAGGGCGTCGGGGCCCTCGCGCTCGCGCTGCTCGTCCTGTTCCAGTGGCATCTCGTGGTGGACGTCATCGTCCTCGCGATCGCGATCGCCCTGATCGCCCTCGCCCTGAACCGGCTGCTGTACGTCCTGCTCGAGCGGCGCGCCGAGCGCGTCGCCGACCCCGGCGCCTGATCTCGCCGGGCGCGGAATTGGTGTACGCTCGCGCCGTCCGCACCGGGAGGAGAACCGCGCGATGACCAGGCAGATCACGACGCGCGACCGGCTGCGCTACCGCTTCGACGCCACGCTCGCGCGCGGGACGATCGGCGTGATCGGCTGGCTCGGCGCGGTGACCGTCGTCGTGGTGCTGATCGGAGGGTTCGCGGTCTGGCTGCTGGGCATCCGCACGGACGGGCAGGAGCCGACCGGGCTGATCGAGGGCCTCTGGACCAACCTCGGGATCGCCCTCTCCCCGGGCGCGCTCGGCAGCGACGTGGACTGGACGTGGCGGCTGATCGCGCTGGCCGTCGCGCTCGCCGGCATCTTCGTGCTCTCGATCCTGATCGGCATCATCTCGTCCGGCATCGAGAGCCGCCTCGATGAGCTGCGCAAGGGGCGCACGCTGGTCGTCGAGCAGGGCCACACGCTGATCCTCGGCTGGTCGCCGAAGCTCCACCAGATCCTGAGCGAGCTCGAGGTCGCCAACGCCAACCAGCGCAACCCGTGCGTCGTGATCCTTGCGGACCGCGACAAGGTCGAGATGGAGGACGAGGTGCGGGCGCGGGCGGGCGACGGACAGCGCACCCGCGTCATCTGCCGCTCCGGCAGCACCTCCAACGCCGCTGACCTCAGCCTCGTCCGACCGGAGGTCGCCAAGTCGATCCTGGTCCTGCTCGACGAGTCCACCGGCGACCCCGGCGTCGTCAAGACGGTGCTCGCGCTCCTGTCGATCGATCCCGCGCTGGAGCGCCTGCGGGTCACGGCGGAGTTCGAGAGCCAGACGTCGGCCGCCGCGATCGACCGCGCCACGCATGGCCGGATGGGCATCGTGGTCTCGAACGACATCATCGCGCGGGTGACGGCCCAGGTCTGCCGGCAGTCGGGCCTGAGCCTGGTCTTCCAGGAGCTGCTCGACTTCGACGGCGACGAGATCTACCTGCAGGAGGAGCCGGGGCTCCTGGGCGCCGCGTTCGGCGACGCGCTGACGGCGTACGAGCACTCCGCGGTGATCGGCGTGCGCGACGCGGGCGGTGCGGTCACCCTGAGCCCGTCGTTCGACCGGATCTTCGGCGAGGGCGACCAGGTCGTCGCGATCTCGGCCGACGACGACACGGTGCGGCTGGCCGGCCCGGTGGCCCGCGTCACCACTGCGGGCGTCGCCTCGGAGCCGGCGATCGCGCCGGTGCAGGAGCAGACGCTGCTGATCGGCTGGAACAGCCTGGGGCCGACGATCCTCGGCGAGCTGGACCGCTACGTGTCGCCGGGCTCGAGCGTCCGCCTGCTCATCGACCCGACGCAGCTGGCGGATCCGATCGAGCTGCCGGAGCTCGGCAACATGGCCGTCGACGTGGTCGAGATGGATACCGTCGACGGCGTCCAGCTCGCGGCGCAGGTCAACCGCGAGCGCTACGACCAGGTGATCATCCTCTGCTACCGCAGCGGGGACGTGGCGGCGGACGACGCGCGGGCGCTCCTCACGCTGCTCCAGGTCCGGCAGGCCACGCAGCAAGGGGGCCCGAACGCGAACGTCCGGCTCGTCACCGAGCTGCTCGACGTTCGGGACGTCGAGCTCGCCCGCGTCGCCAACCCCGACGACTTCGTCGTCAGCGAGCGCCTCACCAGCCTCGTGCTGGCCCAGCTGTCGGAGAACAACGAGCTGCGCGGCGTCTTCGCCGACCTGTTCGACGCCGAGGGGGTCGAGCTGGTGCTCGTCCCCGCCGAGCGCTACGGCCTGATCGGGTCGGAGAGCGGCTTCGGGGACGTCGTGGCGGCGGCGCGCGAGCGGGGCCATGTCGCCGTCGGCGTGCGCATCTCCTCGACCGCGGTGGACGACGGGCTCGGCGGCTGGGGCGTGTTCGTCAATCCGCCGAAGTCGCGGCGCTTCGCCTTCGGCGACGGCGACCAGATCCTCGTGCTCGCCTGAGCGGCGCTGCGGCAGCGGGGGCTGCGCGGTCTCCGCGATGGGACGGCAGGGAATCGAACCCTGGCCGGAGGATTAAAAGTCCTCTGCTCGACCTTCGAGCTACCGTCCCGCGGGCAGTCTACGGGCCGTAGACGCCCGGGGCGGGCTCGCGCAGCCGCAGGGTCAGGGGCAGAGCCGCCAGCAGGATCACGGCCAGCCCGATCCCGACGGCCGGGAAGCCGAAGCGGTCCAGGACGACGCCGGCCGACAGGACGGCGGCGGCCCCGCACAGCGACACGACCTGGTCGTTCATCGCGGTCAGCCGGCCGCGCTCCACGGGGGTCGTGACGTCGGCCAGGACCGTGGTGCCGGCGACCCAGCTCGAGCACCAGCCGAGGCCCAGCAGGAAGAAGAAGGGCAGGATCAGGAGCGACTCGCCGAGGAGCGCGGTGCCCACGGCGCCGACGGCGGTGCCGCCGATCCCCGCCAGCAGCATGCGCCGCCGCCCGAGCCGGTCGGCGAGGCGCCCGAGCGGCGCGGCCAGTCCGAACATCCCGAGGAAGTGCGCCGAGATGAAGATGCCGATCGCGGCCGCCCCGAGCCCCTGCTCGTCCAGCACGACCGCGGTCACGCCCATCACGCCGACCATCGCGGCCTGGATCAGGGCGGCGGTCACGATCGCGGCGCGGGCGGGGCCGATCCGCAGGAGCTCGCGGCGGGTGCGCGGCTCGCCGGCCTCGGGCGCCGCGCTGGAGCCGGGGAACCAGTCGCCGAGGCGGCGCGCCACGTCGCGCGGGTCGGTGTGGATGCCGCGCACGAGGAGGATCGCGAGCCCGGCGGTGAGGGGCACGAGCAGCCACGGCGCGGCCCGCTCGCCGAGGCCGAGCGGCACCAGCACGAGGATCAGGCCGGAGGCGAGGAGCGGGCCGACGATGCTGCCGACGGCGCCGGCGGAGGCGACCAGGCCGACGCCGTGGGCGCGCTGCTCGACGGGGTAGAGGTCGGCGGCGGCGGCGCGGTGCATCATCGCCGGCCCCTGGCCCGCGCCGAAGACCAGCGTGCCGACGACGAACAGGGCGTAGGAGTCGACCGTGATCGCGACCCCGCAGAGGACCGCGCCCACGGAGAGCAGCGCGAGGCCGGCGGTGAGGACGGGCTTGCGGCCGTGGCGGTCGGAGACCCGGCCCGCGACGAACAGCGACCCGACGGAGGCGAGCATGGCCAGGCCGACGCTGGTGCCGGCGAGGCTCGCGTGGTGCGAGAGGCTGGCCGCGGCGACCGCGCCGACGCTGGCGTTGAGGGGGATCGCGGCGCTGGTGGCGGCCTGGCCGGCGGCGAGGCGCAGCGTCCACTGCGAGATCTGCCGCGGGACCGCCGCCGTCGTGGCCATCAGTTGAGGGAGGGGTCGTCCGGCTCGAGCGCGAACACCGCGAGCTCGCCGCCGTGGCGGCGGATCGCGACCCGCCAGAGCCGCTCGGGATCCTCGGCGAAGCAGTCGTCGATCTCGGCGGGCACGTCGACCCAGGCCTCCTCCTCGAGCTCGTCCTCCAGCTGGCCGGGGCCCCAGCCGGCGTAGCCGGCGAAGACGCGGGCGCGCACGACGGTCGCCGGGTCGAGCGTCTCGTCGGCGTCGGCGGGCAGGAAGCCCACGGTGCCGAAGGCGATCACGGCGGCGCGCGTCCCGTCGACGAAGTCGCCGAGCGCCATCACGGCCTCGGGCTGGACGGGGCCGCCCTGGTGGACGGCCTCGTCGTCGGCGACGAACTCGCCGAGGATCGGCACCGCCTCGCGCACGGTCACGCCGAGCGGCCGGTTGAGGATCAGGCCCATCGCGCCGTCGGGACCGTGCTCGGCGACGAGCACCACGCTGCGGGCGAAGTTGGGATCGCCGAGGGACGGCGTCGCGACGAGGAGGCGCCCCTGCAGCGACCGGTACATGGGCGCAGCATAGGGCGGCGGTCAGAGGCGGCCGGCGAGGATCCCGTCGAGGACATCGGCGGCCCGCTGCCGGATCGCGGCCTGCTCGGCGGCGTCGAAGCGGTCCCAGCCGCGCGCGGCCTGCGCGGTGCGCGGGTTGGCCCGCAGCCGGTCGAGGTGGCGGGCCGTGAAGTCCCAGTAGAGCGTCGTGAACGGGCAGGCCGTCTCGCCCGTGCGCTTCGCCGGGTCGAAGCGGCAGCCCTTGCAGTGCCCGGTCATGCGCTTGAGGTAGGCGCCGCCGGCGGCGTACGGCTTGGTCGACATCTGCCCGCCGTCGGCGAACAGGCCCATGCCCGTCACGTTGGCCTGCATCACCCAGTCGTAGCCGTCGCAGAAGCGCTCCACGAACCAGCGGTTCGCGGCCTGCGGCTCCGTGCCGAGCAGGAGCATCAGGTTGGAGAGCACCATCAGCCGCTCGATGTGGTGCGCCCAGGCGTAGCGCTCGACCGTCGCGGCCACGGCCCCGACGCAGGCCATCTCGGTGGGTGCGCCGTCGGCGAGGGCGGGCGGCACGGGCGCGTGTGCATCGAGCGCGTTGAGCGCGGCGTAGCCCGGCATCCGCAGCCAGTAGACGCCGTTGACGTACTCGCGCCAGCCGAGCACCTGCCGCACGAAGCCCTCGACGGAGGCGAGCGGGGCACGGCCCGCCGCGTGCTCGGCCAGCGCGGCGTCGATGACCTCGCGCGGGCCGAGCAGCCCGACGTTCAGCATCGGCGAGATCGTGGCGTGGCGCAGCCACGGGTCGGCGGGGTCGGAGACGTCCTCGAACGGCCCGAACTCGGGCAGGCGGGTGGCGGCGAAGTCGGCCAGCCAGGCGTGGGCCCCGGCGCGCGTGGTCGGCAGCCAGAAGTCCTCGCGCCGCCCGAAGAGCCCGGGCGCGAGCCGGTCGAGGTCGTCCTGCACGGCGGCGAGCACGGGGTCGTCGGGGTCGATCGCGGGCGGCGGGGTCGGCCGCTCGGCGGCGCCGCTCCTGCGCCACGCCGCGAACGTCTCGCGGTTGTCGGGGTCGAACGACCACTGCCCGCCGACGGGCTCGCCGTCGGCGTCGACGAGGACGTCGTGGCCGCGCCGCATCCAGGCGTAGAACTCCTGCATCCGCAGGCGCTTGCGGGTGCCCGCCCAGTCCGCGAACGCGTCCCGCCCGCACAGGAACATCGTGTCCGGGGTCAGCTCCACGGGCACGCCGAGGTCGAGGGCGAGCAGGCGCGAGCGGCTCGTCCAGCCCGACGGCTCCATGGCGAGGAGGCCCGAGGCCGCGTGGCGGCGGACGGCGTCGCGCAGGGCGTCGTCGAAGGACAGGCCGGCGGCCAGGCGCACCTCGTCGACCTCCCAGCCGTCGGCGCGCAGCTCGTCGGCGAAGCGCCGCATCGCCGCGAGCACGAAGGCGGCCTTGTGGCGATGCAGGCGGCCGCGGGCCACGTGGGGGAGGGACTCGACCAGGAGCACGCGATCGACGGCGCGGTCGGCGGCGGCCAGGGCCGACGAGGCGGGGGTCAGCTGGGTGCCCTGGACCCAGACGAGGCGGCTCACGGCCGGCCGCCGGCCTGCTCGTTCACGCACCAGTAGGTCGTGCGTCCGCCGACGGTCGCGCGGCCGAGCTCCCCCTTGCAGCGCGGGCACTCGCCGCCCCGGCGCGCCTTCGCGAAGCGGCCGCGGCCGGAGCCGCCGCTCGGCTTGAGGGCGGCGCGGATCGCGCTGCGCAGGCAGTCGCGCAGCACGTTGAGCTCGTCGTCCGCGAGGTCCCTGGCGGGGCGACGCGGGTCGATGCCGGCCTCCCACAGCGCCTCGTCGGCGAGGAGGTTGCCGACCCCGGCGAGCGCGGACTGGTCGAGCAGGCGCGCCTTGATCGGCGCGGAGCCGCGCCCGATGGCACGGCGGAAGGCCGCGGGCGTGACGGTCAGGGCGTCGGGGCCGAGGTGGTCGATGCCCGCGCCGAGCCGGGCCCGCGACAGGCGCCGCTTGTCGTGGAGGGCGACGCGGCTCTCGTCCTCGAAGACGATCGCGATGCGGTCCCAGCCGCGCGGCGACGGCTCCGGCGTCGGGCGGATCGAGCCGCCCATCCCGAGGTGCAGCCCGAGCTCGTGGCCCGAGTCCGTCTCGAGCCAGAGGAACTTCCCGTGGCGCCCGGCCGCGGTCACGATCGAGCCGCGCAGGGCCGCGTCGATCTCGCCGGGCCGGTGCGGGCGGCAGACCCAGGTGTCCGCGTCCTCGACCTCGGCGATGCGCAGGCCGACGCAGAGCTCCTCCAGGCGTCGGCGCGCCTTCTCGGCCTCGGGCAGCTCGGGCATGCCCGGCCTTTCGCGCGCACGGCCCCGGCCGCCGACCCGCGGCCCGCCGTGACGTGGCAGCATTCCCGCCATGGCGGACGTGATCATCGTCGGGGCGGGGCTCAGCGGCCTCAACTGCGCGGCGCTCCTCGTCGGGCAGGGCCTCGAGGTCGAGGTGCTCGAGGCCTCCGACGGCGTCGGCGGCCGCGTGCGCACGGACGTGGTCGACGGCTTCCTGCTCGATCGCGGCTTCCAGGTCCTGTTCGACGGCTACCCGGAGGCGCAGCGCGCCCTGGACCTCGACGCGCTCGACCTGCGCGCGTTCCTGCCCGGCGCGGACATCTTCTGGGACGGCCGGATGCGCACGATCGCGCACCCCCTGCGCGACCCGCTCGCGGTCCCCGACGCCCTGCGCGCCGGGATCGGAGGGCCGGCCGACGTGAAGGCCGCCGCCCAGTGGCTGCTCGGCTCCCGCCCCGTCTCGTCCGCGACGCGGGCCGACACCACGGCCGACGAGCGCCTGCGCGCCCTCGGGTTCTCCGAGGCGGTGCGCGAGCGCCTGCTGCGGCCGCTCTTCGCCGGCGTCTTCCTCGACCGCGACCTCGGCGTCTCGAGCCGCCTGCTCGACCAGTGCTTCATGCAGATGGCGGCGGGCCGCACCGTCGTGCCGGCCCGCGGCATGGGCGCGATCGCCGAGCAGCTGGCCGCGCGCCTGCCCGCCGGCTCCGTCCGCCTCGGCGAGCGCGTCGAGAAGGCCGGCACCCGCAACGTCACGCTGGCCTCCGGGTCCAAGCTGAAGGCCCGGCTCGCGGTGGTGATTGCGGGCGGCGCACACGATGCCGCGCTCCTCGCCGCCCTGCCCGATCCCGAGCCGCGCTCCTCCACCTGCCTGTGGTTCGATGCGCCCGAGGCGCCCGCCGGCCGCCGCATCGTCCTCGACGGCGACGGCACGGGCCCGGTCAACAACGTCGCGGTGATGTCCGCGGTCGCGCCGTCCTACGCGCCGCCTGGCCGCGCCTCGATCGCCGCCTCCTGCGTGGGCCTGCCGTTCGCGGGCGACGACGCCGCGCTCGAGTCGGCCGCCCGCTCCCAGCTGGCACGCTGGTTCGGCGGCCGCGTCGACGCCTGGCGCCTGCTCCGCGTCGACCGCATCGAGTGGGCGCAGCACGCGCAGCCGCCGGGCGCCCTCGGCACCGGTCCCCGCTGGGTCAAGGACGGCCTGCTCCTGTCGGGTGACGGCACGGAGAACGCCTCGATTGACGGCGCCCTGCGCGCTGGGCGGCGGGCCGCCGACCTGGTGGCCGCGGCCGCGCTGCGGGCGCGGGCCGCCGTCTGATGCGGGCCGTCGTCGTCGGTCTCGGGGCGATGGGGCTGCCCACCGCCTGGGCGCTCGCCGCCCGCGGGCACCAGGTGGTCGGGATCGACCGCCACGGCGTCGCCTCGCGGGTCGGCTCGTCGGCCGGGGAGACGCGCATCTTCCGGCTCGCCCACGAGCGCCCCGACGACGTGCGCCTGGCCCGGCTGGCGCTCGACGCCTGGCGGGCGCTCGAGCAGGGCGCGGGCGAGCCGCTGATCGACACGGTGGGGCTGCTCCTGCGTGGCGAGCCCGCGCGGCAGTGGGTCGGGGCCCTGGCCGCCGAGGGCGTCGCCGCCGAGGAGCTGGATGCCGCGGGAGTCGCGCGCGTGTTCCCGGAGGCCGCGGCCCGCCCGGGCGAGTACGCGGCGCTCGTGCCGACCGACGGCGTCGTGTTCGCGCGGCGCGGGCTGCTCGCGATCGCCGCGGCGGCCGCCGCGGCCGGCGTCGAGCTCGGCGAGCCCGAGCGGCTCGTGGCGATCGAGGAGACCCCCGCCGGCGTGCGGCTCGAGACGGATCGCCGCACGCTCGAGGCGGACGTCGCCGTGGTCAGCGCCGGACCCTGGGCCGAGGACCTGCTCGCGCCGCTCGGGGTGCGCCTGCCGCTCGCCCCGGCGATCGGGCAGGTGTCCTACTGGCGCGGCGGCGGGGCGTGGGAGCGGCGGCCGTCCCTGATCGACTTCTCCCGGCCGAATCGGCTCGGCGTCTACGGGCTGCCGACGCCCGGCAAGGGCTACAAGGTCGGGCTCGACTACGGCGACGAGGCGGCCTTCGACCGCGAGGCGACGGGCTGGGCGGTGCGCTCCGACGAGGAGGCGCTCAACGGCGACTGGGTGGCGGAGCACCTGCCCGGCCTGCGCGCCGACGGCCCGTACGACAGCGAGGGCTGCCCGTGGACCATGACGCCCGACAACGACTTCGCCTTCGGCCGGCGCGGCGCCGTGGTCGTGGCCGCGGGCTGCTGCGGGCACGGCTTCAAGCACGCCCCGGTGCTCGGCGAGATCCTCGCCGACCTCGCCGAGGGGAAGGACCTGTGGCCCGAAGCGCGGGTGTTCGACATGGACCGCTTCGGGCCCGATGCGGGCTTCGCGCGGGTCGACACGCCGCTCGGCGCGCGGATCTCGATCTAGCCCGCGGGCAACCGCGCGGGGCGCCCGCGGCGAAAGGACCACCGTGCAGTCCTTTGCCGACATCGCGCGCCTCGACAGCCCGCACCTCGACCAGCTCGCGCTCGCGATCAGCGCCGAGCTGCGCCCGACCGACTGCGATGCCGCCCTCGCCGAGCTGGACCGGCTCGCGGAGCTCGTCGTGCGCGAGGGCCTCGGCGGCGAGCCGCACGAGCAGCTCGCGGTGCTCGAGGAGGTGCTCGGCCGGCGCGAGGGCCTCCTCGGCGACGTCGAGGACTACGACAACCCCGACAACTCGATGCTCGACCTCGTGCTCAGCCGGCGGCGCGGGCTGCCGATCCTGCTCAGCGTCGTCTGGGTCGAGGTCGGCCGTCGGCTCGGGATGCCGCTGCGCGGCGTCGGGCTGCCCGGCCACTACGTCGCGGGCTGGTTCGGGGACGGCGACCCGATCCTGGTCGACCCGTTCCGGGGCGGCGCCCTGATCGCCGATGCGGTTGCGCCCGCGGCGGCGGTGCCGACGTCGCCGCACCTGACGGCGCTCCGGATGTGCTCCAACCTCGTCGCCGCCTACGAGCGCCGGGGCGACATCGGGCGCATGCTGACGGCGGCCCGCCTGCGCCTCGACCTGCCGCTCGACGAGCGCGACCGGCGGGTGATGGAGTTCGAGTTCAAGCGCCTCTCGGCGCGCACGAACTAGCCGGGGGGCAGGGCGCGCGGGGAGCGTCTAGGATCCCCGCCATGCACTCGTCCTACGCCCTCAACTCCCCCGACTTCACCGTCGAGCGCGGCGGCGTCGCCGCGCCCCTCTCCGAGCTCTGGCCGGGCGGCTACCGCAACGGCGACCGCTTCGCGGTGCTGATGGGCACCCCGATGGACGCGATCGGCTGCTCGAACCTGATCGGCGGGACGAACACGCTCTTCTACGACCACCTGCGCGAGACGCGCGGCACGACCAACTTCT
>CAIQOY010000232.1 GCA_903873565.1 uncultured Actinomycetes bacterium | reverse complement strand
CGAGCGCGGGTTCGCGCTGCCCGACCGCTACGACGACTTCGCCGCGCAGGTGCGCCGGCTCGAGGAGGCGATGCGCGTCCACCCCGAGCCGCTCGTGCCCTGCAACAACGACCTCCTGGCCGAGAACTTCCTCTGGGACGGGTCCGGGTTCCGGCTGATCGACTACGAGTACTCCGGGATGAACGAGGCGTCGTTCGAGATCGGCAACGTCTGGAGCGAGTCCGACCTCACGCTCGACCAGCTCGGGGAGCTGGTCGGGGCCTACTGGGGCGAGGCGACGCCGGCGAAGGTGGCGCGGGCCCGCATGTGGGGGCTGATGTCGAAGCACGGCTGGACCCTGTGGGGCGTGATCCAGCACAACCTCTCCGACATCGACTTCGACTTCTGGGAGTGGCTGATGGACAAGCACGAGCGGGCGATCGCCGAGTTCGACGGCCCGGGGTTCGACGGCCTGCTCGCCGACATCGCCGGGGATGGCTGAGCCGCCGCTCCTGCTCGTCCGCTACCGGCTGGCCGGCGGGCTGTTCGACCGCGTGGCGGAGCGCTGCGCGGTCGCCTTCATGGACGGCCCCGTACTCGCCCGGGCGACCGACGAGCAGCTGGCCCGCGCCTGGGGCGTCTGGACGTTCGGCGAGCGGATCGACGAGGCGCTGCTCGAGCGGATGCCGGCGCTGCGCTGCGTCGTCAACTTCGGCGTCGGCGTCGACGGGGTGGACCGCGACGCGCTGGCGCGGCGCGGCATCCGCTTCGTCTGGCCGGTCGGCGCCAACGCTGAGGCGGTCGCGGACCACGCGCTCGCCCTGATCCTCGCCGTGCGCCACCGGATCGTCGAGAACGACCGGCTCGTGCGCGACGGGGGCTGGGAGGCCGACGGCTACCTGCCGCTCGACAGCGCCGACCTGCACGCCGCCCGCGTGGGGCTGGTCGGGCTCGGCGCGATCGGCCGCGCGACCGCCCGTCGCCTGGCGGGCTTCGGGACGGAGCTCGCCTACGCGACGCCGCGCCGCCAACCGCCGGAGGTCGAGGCGGCGCTCGGGATCCGCCACCTCGACCTCGACGAGCTGCTGGCCTGGGCGGACGTGGTCAGCCTGCACTGCCCCCTGACCGACGAGACGCGCGGGCTGCTCGACGCGCGCCGGATCGGCCTGCTGCGCCCCACGGCCGTCCTCGTCAACACCGCCCGCGGCGGCGTCGTCGACCAGGAGGCGCTGATCGCCGCCCTGGCCGGCGGGCGGCTGGGCGGGGCGGGCCTCGACGTCTTCGCCGACGAGCCGCACGTGCCGCCGGCGCTGCGGGCGCTGCCCAACGTGGTGCTGACGCCGCACATCGCCGACGCGACGCCGGGGGCCGAGGCCGCGCTCGTCGCGCACTGCGCCGCCGAGGTGCTCGACGTCCTCGACGCGGGCTAGCCGCGGAGGCCGCGGCGCGGCCGGAAGACCTGCTCGAGCTCCTCGGCCGTGAAGCCGGGGGCGACCGCGCCGTCCGTGGCGTAGCGGAAGACGACGACGCGGAAGACCGCGCCGACGATCTGGCTGATCACGAGCGTGACCACGAGCACCGCGACGCCGACGACGACCAGCGGGATGCCGCCGGCGGGCGTGCCGTTCGCCCAGACGACCGCGCCGGGGACGATCAGGGCCAGTGCGAGCAGGATGCCGAGCAGGGACACGATCCCGATCGCCGCGTTGCCGACCAGGGACTCGCCCCAGCGCTCGCGCACCACGCCCGCCGAGCGCTTGAGGGTGGCGAACGGCCCGACCCCCTCGAGGGCCAGGATCGGCAGGGCGAAGAAGCTCGCGATGCCCCAGGCGAGGCCGCCGAGGCCCTGCACGATGGCGCCGCCAATCCCGCCGAGCTTGTCGGCGAGGATCTGCAGGATCAGGCCGACGGTGGCGCTGACGAGGCCCCACTGGATGATCACGCCGAGGCGGCTCACGGCCATCCGCAGGCCGCCGCCGAGGGTCGGGTTGCGCCCCTCGAGCGCCTCGTTGGCGTTGTGGGCGGCGGCGACGCCGAAGAACGTCGCGCCGACCGAGGCGCCGAACAGCAGGATCGCGAGCAGGACCCAGCCGAGGATCCTCGCGTCGCCGAAGGCGAGGAAGCCGCCGATCCCGATCGGCAGCACGACGAGGAGCGTGTAGGCGATGGCGGCGGCGGCGCTGAGCAGCGGGAAGGCGACGAGGCTCGGCTCGGAGCGCACGATCCGCCAGCTCGCGCCGGCCAGCCGGAAGCCCATGCGAATCCGTCCCATCGGGCGGGACCGTACCACGGCGGGAGGCGGCGGCTCAGGCGTCCGGGTCGACGGGCGGCGGCCCGTCGAGGAGGCCCAGCCGCCCGGCCAGCCAGCCGGCGGTGGTGGCCTG
>CAIQOY010000231.1 GCA_903873565.1 uncultured Actinomycetes bacterium | reverse complement strand
CTGGCCTGCGCGCGCGGCGGCGCGCGCACGGTGCTCTACGAGCGCGCGGGGGACATCGGCGGCCAGTGGCGGATCGCGGGTCGCGCGCCGGGGCACGCGGAGGCGTGGCGGCGCTGGTGGGCGGACGCGGACCGCGACCTGGAGCGGGCGGGCGTCGAGGTGCGGCTGGGCGTCGAGGCGACGCCGCGCGATCTCCGTCGCGCCGAGCGCGTCGTGCTCGCCACCGGCGCGCGCCCGTACGTGCCGGCCCTGCCGTGGCCGAAGGCCCAGCGCGTGCTGACCGCCTGGGAGGCGCTCGAGCGCCCCGAGACCGTGACGGGGCCCGTCCTGGTGCTCGACTGGGGCGGCGGCTGGACGGGCTGCGACGCCGCCGAGGCCCTGGCCCAGCGCAACATCGACGTCACCCTCGCCTGCGCCGGGCCGATGGTGGGCGAGGCGGTCCACCAGTACCAGCGCAACCGCTACCTCGGGCGCCTCGACGACCTCGGGGTCGTGCTGCGGGTCGGCGTCGAGGTGGCGGAGCAGGGGGGACGCGTCGTGCTGCGCAACGTCTTCAGCGGCCGCACCGAGCCCCTCGGGCGCTGGGGCGCGGTCGTCCTGGAGCAGGGCCGGGCCCCCGCCGACGATCTCTGGCAGGCCCTCGAGGGCGACCCCCGCGTCGTGCGGGTCGGCGACGCCCTCGGCCCGCGCGGCCTCGAGGAGGCCGTCGCCGAGGGCCACGCCGTCGTCTGATCGGCGCCTGCGCGTGGACACGCGTGGGCGCATCGCGGATCATTCCGGTGTGGCCCGCCGCGTCCGCCTCTTCACGACCTGCCTCGCCGACGTCGTGGCGCGGCGCACGGCCGACGACGCCGAGCACGTCCTGCGCGCGCTCGGGCATGACGTCGAGCGGGCGCGCGGGGCGACCTGCTGCGGCCAGCCGGCCTTCAACTCCGGGTTCGACGGGCCCGCGCGGGCGGTGGCCGGCGCGACGCTGCGCGCCCTCGACGACGGCACGGACGATCCGATCGTGGTCCCGTCGGGGTCCTGCACCAGCATGCTGCGCCTGCACTGGCGGGAGCTGTTCCACGGCCGCCCCGAGGCCGAGGGGGCCGCGCGCATCGCCCGGCGCGTGCGCGAGCTGTCCGCCTTCCTGGCGGACGATCCCGCGGCCCTGGGCGCGCTCGGGCCCCGGCTCGAGGCCCGCGTGGGCTACCACGACTCCTGCCACATGCTGCGCGAGCTGCGCCTGCGCGAGGAGCCGCGCGCGGTGCTCGCCCAGATCGCGGGCCTGGAGCTGGTGCCGCTCGAGAGCGGCGAGCGCTGCTGTGGCTTCGGCGGCACGTTCAGCGGCCGCTACCCGGACGTGTCGACCGCGATGGCGGACAGCAAGATCGCCGACATCGACACCGCCGGGGTGGACCTGCTGGTCTCCGCCGACCCCGGCTGCCTGATGCAGCTCGAGGGGCGGATGTCGCGCACGGGCTCCCCGGTGCGCGTCCGGCACGTGGCCAGCGTCCTGCGGGAGGCCCTGGCGTGAGCGCGACGACGCCGCGCGAGGACGCGGAGGTCGGCGGCCGCCCGCTGCCGCCCGGCTGGGCCGCGCCGGCCCACCAGCCGGGAGCCGACGGCCTCGCGTCCACGACGTTCACCGAGCGCGCCCGCGAGAACCTCGCGCGCCCGTTCCAGCGCACCGCGATCGCGAACGCCACCGACCACACCGTCGAGGCCCTCCACCAGCGCTTCGCCGGGACGGCCCACGATGACCTGCGCGAGCAGGCCCGACAGATCCGCGCCCACGCCATCGCCAACCTGCCGGCGTACCTCGAGCAGTGGGTCGACCGAGCGGAGGCGCGCGGCACGCACGTCCACTTCGCCGCCGACGAGGCCGAGGCGCGTCGCATCGTGGCGGGCATCTGCGCCGAGCGGGGCGTCGGCCGCGTCGTCAAGTCGAAGTCGATGGCCTCGGAGGAGGTGTCGCTCAACAGCGCCCTCGAGGGCGTCGGGGTCGACGTCGTGGAGACGGACCTCGGCGAGTTCGTGGTGCAGGCCATGGGCGACCGCCCGAGCCACGTGATCGCGCCGATCCTGCACCGCACGCAGGCCGAGGTGCACGAGCTGTTCAGCGCGATGGCCGGCGAGGAGCTGCCCGACGATCCCGAGGCCCTGACGGGCTTCGCGCGCGAGGGCCTGCGGCACGCCTTCCTGACCGCGGACGCCGGGATCTCCGGGGGCAACTTCCTGATCGCCGAGACCGGCGAGGTGGCGATGGTCACCAACGAGGGCAACGGCCGCCTGACCACGTCGCTGCCCCGCACGCACATCGCGCTCGTCGGCATCGAGAAGATGCTGCCGCGCCGCACCGACCTCGCCGTGCTGCTGCCGCTCCTGACCGGGCACGGCACGGGCCAGCAGATCACCACCTACGTCTCCGTGGTCGGCGGCCCGCGCGCCGCCGGCGAGCCCGACGGGCCCGAGGAGATGCACGTGGTGCTCCTCGATGCGGGCCGCTCCGCGCTCCTCGGCGGCGAGTTCGAGGAGGCGCTGCACTGCATCCGCTGCGGCGCCTGCCAGAACGTCTGCCCCGTCTACCGCCAGGTCGGCGGGCACGCCTACGGCTGGGTCTACGGCGGGCCGATCGGCGCCGTCCTGACCCCGCTCTTCCGGGGCCAGGCCGACGGCGGCGAGCTGTCGCACGCCACGACCCTGTGCGGCGCCTGCGACGACATCTGCCCGGTCAAGATCCCGCTCCACGACCTCCTCCTGGGCCTGCGCCGCCGCCGCGTCGCGGAGGACGCCGCCCCGCTCGGCGAGCGGCTCGCCTTCCGCGCGTGGGGCCTCGCCTGGAGCCACCCGCTCGCCTACCGCGCCACGACGGGCGTCGCCCGCGCCGGGCTCGCCGTGCTCGCCCGCGACGGCGTCGTCTCGCGGCGCGTGCCCGGCCTGACCCGCTGGACCGCGACCCGCGACCTCGTGCTCGGGCGGCGGCGGTGACCGACCGCGCCTCCTTCATGGCCGCCGTCGCATCGACGCCGCGCGGCCACGACCCGGGCCTGCCGGACCGCACGAGCGCGCCGGACGCCCCGACGGAGCTGCGGGCCGGCGAGTCGCCCCTGGACCGGTTCCAGGCCGAGGCGGAGGCCGTCGAGACGATCGTCGACCGCGTCGACGCCGCGGGCGCCGCGCAGGCCGTCGCCGACGCGCTGGGCGCTGCCGGGGCGCGGACCGTGGCGCTGGCCGCCGACCTCGGCGACCTGCTCGAGCCGGTGCGCGACGCCTGTCGCGCGGCCGGGCTCCAGGTCGACGACTACGCCGACGTCGCGCCGGAGCGGGCGCGCGCCGGGGCCCTGGATGCGACCGTGACGGGCTGCCGGGCCGCCGTCGCCGCGACGGGCTCGATCGTGACCACGGGGAGCGTCGGGCGCGCCGCCGCGCTGATCGCGCCGACCCACGTCTGCGTGGTGCGGTCCGAGCAGGTGGTGGACGGGCTGCACGCCCTCGTCGCCGGGGACGTCCTCGCGAACGCGGGCAGCATGTTCGCGCTGCAGGCCGGCCCGAGCCGGAGCGCCGACATCGAGAAGACGCTGATCCTGGGCGTGCACGGCCCCGGGCGCGTGCACGTGCTGCTCGTCGTCTAGCGGCCGATGATGACCGGGGTGCCCG
>CAIQOY010000230.1 GCA_903873565.1 uncultured Actinomycetes bacterium | reverse complement strand
GCTGGCCGCCGTCGTGGAGCGCCTGCCCGCCGCCGTCGCCGTGATCGAGGGGGCGCTGGTCGCCGCCGAGCGCCACCGCGAGCCCGCCCGCGCCGCCACCCAGGCCGGCGAGCAGCGGGTCGCCGAGCTCGGCGAGGAGCTGCGCGCCTGCGCCGACGAGGATGCCCGCCTCGGCGCGGAGCGCCGCGACGCGGCCGGGCGCGTGGCCGCCCTCGGCGTCGAGCTCGAGCGCTGCGAGGAGCGCCTGCAGGAGCTCGCGGAGCGCCGCCGCCGGCTGATCGAGGAGCGCGGGGAGGAGGCCGGCGAGGTCGTCGACGCGGTCGAGCCCCTGCCCGCCGACGAGCGCCTCGCCCGCGAGGGCAAGGTGGAGCGGCTGGAGAAGCGGATCGGCCAGCTCGGCGCCGTCAACCCGCTCGCCAAGGAGGCCTACGAGGAGGCCAAGGCCGAGGCCGACGACGTGACCGCCCAGATCACCGACCTCGAGCGCTCCGTGGCCGAGCTGCGCAAGCTCGTGCGCGAGCTCGGACGCGAGATCCGCGACCGCTTCGAGTCCACCTACCGCACCGTCGAGGAGGGCTTCGCCGAGGTGATCGGCACGCTCTTCCCGGGCGGCACGGGCCGCCTGCGGCTGGTCGAGCCCGCGGCGGTCGTCCCGCTCGAGGAGGGCGAGGAGCCCGCCGAGGCCGACGCCGACCCGGAGGCCGTCGCCGACCCCGACGACCCCGACGCGGTGGCGGAGGAGCCCGAGCCCGGCGTCGAGCTCGAGGCGCAGCCCGCGGGCAAGCGGATCCGCTCCCTGACCGTGCTCTCCGGCGGCGAGAAGTCGATGGCCGCGCTCGGCTTCACGTTCGCGCTGATGCTGGCGCGGCCGAGCCCGTTCTACGTGCTCGACGAGGTCGACGCCGCCCTCGACGAGGTCAACATCGACCGCTTCCTGGAGCTCGTCGACCGCTTCCGCGACCGTGCCCAGTTCATCGTGATCACCCATCAGGCCGGCACGATGGAGGCCGCCGACGCGCTCTACGGCGTCTCGATGCCCGGCAACGGCGTCTCACAGGTGATCTCCCGCCGGCTGCCGCGCGGCGCGGGCGAGGGCGCGCGGCTCGGCGCGGCGCCGCCCGCCGCCGCCTAGGCTGGGCCGCATGGCCGACCCGACGCAGATGTTCACGGGGCTCGGGGACGTCCCGGCGCCCGTCGTCGAGGAGGCGGCCGCGCCCGCCGACGGCGGGGGCTTCTTCCGGCGGCTCGTCGACGGCCTCGCGAAGTCCTCGAAGGCGCTGACGGGGCAGATCCAGCAGATCGCCTTCGACCCCGACGACAGCGAGGCCTGGGAGCGGCTCGAGGAGGCGCTGCTCCTCGCCGACTGCGGCGTCCCCGCCACCGTCGAGATCATCGGCCGGCTCGAGCGGCGCGCCGCCGCCGGCGGGCTCGCGCCCGGTGCCGACCTCGCGCCGGCGCTGGCCGAGGAGATCGCCGACATGCTCGCCGGGGCGGAGGCCCGGATCGACGTCGCCGAGCGCCCGACCGTGATCCTGATGGTCGGGGTCAACGGCACGGGCAAGACGACCACGGTCGGCAAGCTCGCCGAGCACCTGCGCCGCGTCGGGCTGAGCGTCGTCGTCGCCGCCGCGGACACGTTCCGTGCAGCCGCCGACGAGCAGCTCGAGGCCTGGGCGAGACGGGCCGACGCGGACTTCGTCGGCTCGGCGCACGGCCAGGACCCCGCGGCGGTCGCCTACGACGGCATCGAGGCCGCCGTGGCGCGCGGGCGCGACGTCGTCCTCGTCGACACCGCCGGGCGCCTGCAGACGCAGGTCGGCCTGATGGACGAGCTCGCGAAGATCCGCCGCGTGATCGCGGGGCGTCTCGAGGGCGCGCCGCACGAGACGCTGCTCGTGATCGACGCCACCACGGGCCAGAACGGCCTCGTGCAGGCGCGGCAGTTCTCGGCGGCGACGCCGCTGACGGGGATCGTGCTGACCAAGCTCGACGGCACCGCCAAGGGCGGCATCGCGCTCGCGATCGCGCACGAGCTGGGGGTGCCGATCAAGCTGATCGGCGTCGGCGAGACGCTCGACGACCTGCGCCCGTTCGACGCCGACTCGTTCGCGCGGGCGCTGCTCGGCCTCGACGCCGCGTAGGTCGGCTCCGGGGGGCCCCGCTGCGATAGGGAGGGCGATGGCGCCCCCCGTCCTCGTCTGGCTCCGCCGCGACCTGCGGCTCGACGACTCGCACGCGATCGCGGAGGCCCTCGTGACGGGCGGCGAGCTCGCCCTCCTGTACGTCCTCGACCCGGCGATGAAGGCGCGCGGGGTGGGGCACGCGCAGCTCGGCTTCATCGTGGAGGGCCTCGAGGACCTGCACGGTCGCCTCGCCGAGCGGGGCGGCGGCCTGATCGTGCGCCGCGGCGACACCGTGGCGCACCTGGTCGAGGTCGCGCGCGAGCTCGGCGTCGAGCGGGTCTGCGCGAACCGCGACGAGGAGCCGGCGGCCGCGGCGATGGAGGCCGCGGCCGAGGAGGCCCTGCGCGGCATCGGCGTCGAGCTGGTCGTGGTCGACGACGAGGTCAACGTCCCGCACGAGCTGGTGGCCACGAAGGAGGGCAAGCCCTGCCGCACGTACTCGGCCTACGCGCGCTCCGTGCGCCGCGTCCTGGCCGAGCTGCCCGCGCCGCCGGTCGAGCACGACCTCGCCGGGCGCCTGCTCGCCGTCCCCGCGCCCGAGATCCCGAGCGCGGAGACGCTCGTGGGCCGGCCGGTCCGCCACCGCGCCGACGTCACGGGCGGCGAGACCCACGCCCTCGCGCGGCTGCGCGCCTGGCGCGACGACGGCTACCTCGCCCGCTACGCCGACGACCGCGACCTGGTCGCCGAGCCGGACGCGACCTCGCGGCTGTCGGCCTACCTGCGCCAGGGGATGCTCTCCCCGCGGCGCGCGCTGCAGGTCGCCGACCGCTCCGGCGCGCCGAAGTGGGCGAGCGAGCTGCTCTGGCGCGACTGGTTCAAGTACGTCCTGCACCACCACCCCGACCTCGACCGCCACTGCGTCGACGCCCGCTTCGACGGCATCGTCTGGACGGGCTCCGACGAGCACTTCGAGGCCTGGACGCGCGGCGAGACCGGCTACGGGATGGTCGACGCCGCGATGCGCCAGCTCGCCGAGACGGGGAACATCGCCAACCGCGCGCGGATGGTGGCCGCCTCGTTCCTCGTCAAGGACCTGCACGTCGACTGGCGCCGCGGCGAGCAGTGGTTCCGGCGGCACCTGGCCGACGGCGACCTCGCCTCCAACGCCGGCTCCTGGCAGTGGGTGTCGGGCACCGGGCTCGACGCCGCGCCCTACTTCCGGATCTTCAACCCGGACCTGCAGGAGCGGAAGTTCGACCCCACGGGCGCCTACGTGCAGCGCTGGGCGCCCGACTCGCCGGGCCTCCTGCGCATCGTCGACCACGGCGTCGAGCGCGACGTCACGCTGGCCGCCTACAAGGCCGTCGCGGCCGAGCTGCAGGACCCCTCGGCCTAGGCGGCCTGGGCCCCGAACAGCTCGGGGTAGAGCCGCACGCAGAGCTCCTTCGCCTTGCCGTGCTCGGCCTCGATCAGCTGCTTGCCGAACATCGCCCGCAGCTCCTGGTCGAAGGCGCCGATGAAGCGGCCCGAGGCGCTCGACTGGGTCTCCAGCTCGAGCCGGATCTGCGGCGACCCGAGCGGGAAGCGCAGCCGGTCCCAGCACAGCTCGACGCGGTGCAGGCCCTGGATGTAGTCGTGGGTCGAGCGGCGGTTCTCGAGCTCGCCGATGACGGCCAGGTCGGGGAGGTCGCCGAGCGTGCCCTTGACCTTCTTCAGGAGCTTGGCCGCGTGCAGCATCTCCGCCATCTCGGCGCCGTCCGCCGGGATGCGGTCGACGGGGAACTCGATCTCCTCGCGCTCGCGGGCGTGGTCGGAGCGGCGCACCGAGGGACCCTTCCAGGTGAAGAAGGGCGTCGGCGCGTTCGACTGGCGGCGGATCCTGAGCGAGCAGCCCGCCATGCGCAGGTCGAGCGCCGGCGTGTCGAAGAACGTGTCGCGGATGTCGAAGAGCTCGCTCGTGGCGAGGGTGAAGGAGGCGAGCTCCGCGGGGACGACGAGCGGCTCGTCGCCGGTGTAGAGGTACTGGAGCTCGATTTCCATGCCGGGGCCTGTATCTAAGCATTCGGGGCGGCGGCCAGCCGCGGCCGACGCCGTATGATCCGGGAGCCGGCGGCGCCGGCCCGACCGCGATGCTCGACTCCCTCTCCGACCGCCTCTCCGAGACCCTCGGCGACCTGCGCTCGCGCGGGCGGCTGTCCGAGGAGGACGTCAACGCGGCGGTCCGCGAGATCCGCCTCGCGCTGCTCGAGGCCGACGTCAACTTCGACGTCGTCAAGCAGTTCACCGCCACGGTCAAGGAGCGCGCCCTCGGCGCGGAGGTCTCCGAGAGCCTGACCCCGGGCCAGGAGGTCGTCAAGATCGTCCACGAGGAGCTGACGCGCCTGATGGGCGAGGGCACGCAGCGGCTCGCGCTGAAGGGCTCGCCCGCCGTGATCCTCGTCTGCGGCCTGCAGGGCTCCGGCAAGACCACGACCTGCGGCAAGCTCGCGCGCCTGATCGCGCAGCAGGGCAAGCGCCCGGCGCTCGTGGCCTGCGATGTCTACCGGCCGGCCGCGATCCAGCAGCTCGTGACCGTCGGCGGCCAGGCCGACGTGCCGGTCTACGAGCGCGGCGCGGACGCCGACCCGGTCGAGATCGCGACGTGGGGGATCGAGCAGGCCAAGCAGGAGGGCCGCGACGTCGTCATCGTCGACACCGCGGGCCGCCTCACCGTCGACACGGACATGATGGCCGAGCTCGTGCGCGTGCGGGACGCGGTGCGCCCCTCCGACACCCTGCTGGTGCTCGACGCGATGACCGGCCAGGACGCCGTCAACACCGCGCAGGCCTTCCAGGAGGCCATCGACTTCGACGGGCTGATCCTGACGAAGCTCGACGGCGACGCCCGCGGCGGCGCGGCGCTCTCGGTGCGCGCGATCACCGGCGTCCCGATCAAGGTCATCACCACGGGCGAGAAGCTCGACCAGGTCGAGGAGTTCCACCCGGACCGGCTGGCCTCGCGGATCCTCGGGATGGGCGACGTGCTGAGCCTGATCGAGAAGGCCGAGCAGCTCGTCGACAAGGAGCAGGCGGAGGAGCTCGAGCGCAAGATCCGCAAGGCCGAGTTCGGCCTCGACGACATGCTCGACCAGCTGCGCTCGATCCGGAAGATGGGCTCGCTGAGCTCGGTGCTCGGGATGCTGCCGGGCATGGGCAAGCAGCTCAAGAACGCCAACGTCGACGACGCGCAGCTCGACCGGGTCGAGGCGATCATCCTCTCGATGACCCCCGAGGAGCGGCGCGACCCGCGCATCATCAACGGGCAGCGGCGCGCGCGCATCGCGGCCGGCTCGGGCCGCAGCGTCACCGAGGTCAACGCGCTGCTGAAGCAGCACCAGCAGATGAAGAAGATGATGAAGGGGATGGTCGGCGGCAAGGGCAAGCTGCCGAAGCTGCCGCCGGGCATGGAATTGCCGCCCGAGCTCAAGGGGTAGGCTAGGATCCCGCCGTGGTCAAGATCCGCCTCGCACGCATCGGCTCGAAGAAGAACCCGATCTACCGCATCGTCGTCGCCGACGAGCAGACGCCGCGCAGCGGTCGGGCGATCGAGTCGATCGGCCGCTACAACCCGCAGCTCGAGCCGTCCCTGATCGAGATCGACGAGGCCCGCGCCCGCCACTGGCTGAGCGTCGGCGCCCAGCCGTCGCAGCCGGTCCGGCGCCTGCTCCAGAAGCAGGGCATCGTCTAGCCGATGGGGGCCGCATCGCCCCCGAAGGATGTCCGGGAGCTCTGCGAGTACCTCGTGCTGGGGCTCGTCGACGAGCCCGACCAGGTCAACGTCACCGTCGAGATGACGGACGACGCGATCGTGCTGCGCATCTACGTGGCCCCGGACGACCGCGGCAAGGTGATCGGCAAGGGCGGCCGCGTGGTGCGCGCGATCCGCTCCGTGGTCCGCGCCGGCGCCGTCAAGAGCGGCCGCCGCGTCCTCGTCGAGGTCGACGAGACCCCCGCCGCGGCATGACCGCCGCGTACCCGTGGCGGCCCGAGCGGGTGCGCGTGGGCACCGTGGGGCGCGCGCACGGCCTCGACGGCTCGTTCCGCGTCGCCGACCCGTGCGGCTGGTGGCCGTTCGCGCCCGGCAGCGCCGTCCTGGTCGACGGCGCCGAGCGCGTGGTGGCGGCTGCGAAGGGCGACGAGCTGGCGCCGGTGATCGCCCTCGAGGGCGCCCGCGACCGCACGGCGGCCGAGGGGCTGCGCGGGGCGGCGCTCGAGATCGGCCGCGACGACCTGCCGGAGCCCGATCCCGAGGCCTACTTCCGCTTCGACCTCGTCGGCTGCGCCCTGGCCTGGCCCGACGGGCGCGAGCTCGGGGTGGTGGAGGCCGTCGAGGACGGCGTCGCCCACGACCTGCTCGTGGTGGGCGAGCAGCGGGTGCCGTTCGTCGCGGCGATCGTCCCGATCGTCGACATCCCCGGCCGCCGCATGGTGCTCGCCGAGGGCTGGGACCCCGTCGCCGTCGAGTGATCCCGCCCACTCTCTTCCGGCCAAGAGGCTACTCTCCGCCCATGCGACGTCGTCTGCTCGTCCTGCTCGCCCTAGCGGTGCTCGGAGCGCTGGTCGTGGCCGTTCCCGCCACGGCCACCGCGAAGCCCGCCACGGGCAAGGCGAAGTGCACGCTGAAGAAGAAGGCGAAGTGCAAGAAGGCCAACCTGGCGAAGCAGAAGATCGGAAAGCTCGATCTCGCAGGTGCCGACCTGTCCGGAGCGAATCTCGCCGGAGCGAAGCTGACCGGCACCAATCTCGCCGGGGCCAACCTCGCGCGGGCGAACCTCACCGGTGCGGTGCTCCGCAACGTCGACCTCCGCGGAGCCGATCTCCAGCGTGCGGACCTCCGCAGGGCGAAGCTCATCGACGTCAGGCTCTCCCCGCCTGCGGCGGGCCGGGTCAGCTGGGATGTGCAGATCCACTGCCTTATGGACCTGAAGATCCTGCCGGGCAGCGGCGTGGTCGGCCTCGAGGAGGCGCAGTGCAAGGGGGCGGACCTCCGCAAGGTGCGGTTCTACGGCGTGTCGATCATGAGTTCTGATCTCCGCGGGGCGAACCTCGAGGGTGCGAATCTGGAGGACGCATACATCGCCGACTCGCGGTTCGACGGGGCGAGCCTCGGCCGCGCCGATCTCGAGGACGCAACGATCACGAAGTCGAACTTCACCCTCGCGAGTCTCGCCGAGGTCGCCTGCAAGTACTGCAAGATCGGGACGTCCACATTCGACTCGGCGTACATGACCGGATTCAGTCCGGCCACGGCGGTGACGTCGAAGACGGGAGACGAGGCGAATTCGTACGTCGACGCGATCGGTCTCGGCTCGTCGTCGAAGCTCACGCTTGCGGGATCGCTTCCGACTGGTGCGACCGCGACAGTGAGCGCGACCAGGAATTGGCCATGGTCGAAGTCCTGCTCGGCGCTTCCGTGCGAGACCACGATCGATGCGGGTACGGCGCTGGTTGTCGAGGTGACGGGTGCAACGGCAGCATCCTCGAACGCGGCCGTCGTCTGCACGGCCTCGGACGGGAAGACGACGTGCTCGGGGACGCCGGGTGCGGACACCACGATCGCGATCGGTGCGCCATTGAAGACGGTGTCGGTGCGAGTGGTGAATGCATCGCAGCAGGAGACCGTCGTGCCGCGCATCACGATCAGCCTGACGTCGGCGGCGGGCGTGGTGGAGTCCTCGCACGCGTGCACCTCGACGGCGACGTGCTCCGCCTCGTTCCCGTCGGGCTCGTGGGTGTCGGTCCAGATGGACTACTCCGGGCTGGGCTCGTTGAACTCGATGCGCTGTCCGACCGGATCCGCTGAATCGAACGATTACGTGTCGTTTGTCTCCTCATGCAGCGCGTTCGCCTTGACTGCCGACACGGCTATCGTGCCGGAGCTCTTCTAGCTGGTGCTGTCCCTCGACATCCTGACGCTCTTCCCCGGCTGGTTCGCCTGGCTGGGGGAGGAGCGCCATATCCGCAACGCCACGGAGGGCGGCCGGCTCGCGCTCGGCGTCCACGACATGCGGCCCTTCAGCGCGCTGCCGCACCACGCCGTCGACGACACGCCCTACGGGGGCGGCGCCGGCATGGTCGTGCGCGTCGACACGACCGTGGCCGCGGTGGAGGGGGTCTACGGCCGTTCGCTCGACGCGGTGCGGGCCGAGCGGCGCGTGATCGCGATGGACGCGCGGGGGCGGCGGCTCGACGACGCCTACGCGCGCGAGCTCGCCGAGGCCGACGCGGTCACGATCCTGTGCGGCCGCTACGAGGGCTTCGACCAGCGCGTGCTCGACCACGTGGCCACCGAGACCCTGTCGATCGGGCCGTACGTCCTGAGCGGCGGCGAGGCGGCGGCGATGGTCGTCGTGGACGCCGTCACCCGCTTTCTGCCCGGCGCCCTGGGCGACGAGGAGTCGGCGGCGGAGGAGTCGTTCTCGCCGGCGCTCGACGGCCTGCCCGAGTACCCGCACTACACGCGGCCGCTCGAGTTCCGGGGCTGGGAGGTGCCGGAGATCCTGCGCTCGGGCGACCACGGGGCGATCGCCGCGTGGCGGCGGGCGCAGGCGGAGCGCCGCGGCGGGGAACCTGCGGGGTCGGAGCCCGATCTGGGCTAGGATCCCGCCTCGAGATGAACATCGTCCACGAGATCGAGCAGGCGCAGATGCGCGAGGTGCCGGCCTTCAAGGCCGGGGACACCGTCAAGGTGCACTTCCGCGTCATCGAGGGCAACCGCCAGCGCGTCCAGGTCTTCGAGGGCGCGGTCATCAAGCGCCAGGGCCACGGCATGCGCGAGACCTTCACGGTCCGCAAGCAGTCGTTCGGCGTCGGCGTGGAGCGCACCTTCCCGCTGCACTCGCCCAAGATCGACAAGATCGAGGTCGGGGCGATCGGCGACGTCCGCCGCGCGAAGCTCTACTACCTGCGCGACAAGGTCGGCAAGCAGGCGCGCGTCCGCGAGAAGATCCAGTAGCCGCGGGACTCCGGCGGCGCTTCCGTAGGATGAGCCCGTGGGCCGCCTGAACGACTTCCGCAAGCACCCGGTCGTCGACCTCGTCATCACGGTCGCGATCGCGGTGGGGATCGCGTACCTCGTCCAGGCCTTCATCGTCAAGCCGTACCGCGTGCCGTCCGGCTCGATGGAGCCGACGATCGCGATCGGCGAGCGCATCATCGCCTCGCGCTTCACGTACCGCTTCGAGGATCCGAGCCGCGACCAGATCGTCGTGTTCCACCCGAACGGGGCCGGCGCGGACGTCTACGAGGCCGACACCGCCTCGGACGAGACCTTCGTCAAGCGCCTGGTCGGCATGCCCGGCGAGGTGATCGGCGCCGTCGGCGGCGAGACCTACGTCTGCACGGGCGAGGGGCCGCAGGAGGGCGTCGCGATCGAGGAGACGCCCGGCTGCCGCTTCCTGGACGAGCCCTTCGTCTCCAGCGTGCAGGACGACTTCGGGCCCGTCCGGATCCCCGCTGACCGCTACTTCATGATGGGCGACAACCGCGCCGACTCCGACGACTCGCGCAACTGGGGTCCGATCACCCGCGACCAGATGATCGGCGTCGCCTTCATGTCCTACTGGCCGCCGAGCCGCGTCTCGATCTGGTGACCCGATGGCGGCGTCCAGCGATGCCTTCCGCCAGCGCCGCAACCGGCTGAAGCGCCCGCCGCGCGGCCTCCGCCTCGCCGGCCTCGCCCGCTGGCCGCGCCCCGTCTGGGCGCTGATCCTGGTGGTGATCCTGTTCGTCGGGGCAGTGGTCTGGTCGTGGCTGGTCTGGCCGGCGGCGATCCTCTGGGGCGTGTGGGCCGCCGCGGCCGTCCTCGACGGCGCGCTGCGGGGCCGGCAGGGCGTCATCGCCGGCTTTTTCGCCGCCGGCCTCGGCCCGCTCGGGGGCTCCCTGACCGCGCTCGTGCGCCGGCGCGCGATCCGCAAGGTGCCCGAGGGCGAGATGCCGTGGGCCCAGGCCTACGCGATCCTGGCCCTGATCGGCGGCTTCGCGGTCGCGGGGCTGCTCCTCCCGTCCGCGCTCGAGCGGGGGCCGCACGGCGTCAGCGTGCCGCGCGCCGCGATGGGCGAGCGCGTGCTGGCCGGCGATCGCGTGCTCGTCGCGCCGGACTGGATGCTGACCCCCGCGGTCGGCGACATCGTGATCATCGACGCCTTCCCCGGCGTCGCCGAGGCCCTCGGCGACGGGAACCCGGTCGCGGGAGCGGGGCGCATCGTCGGCGTGGGCGGCCAGGTGGTCGGCGCGATCGACGGTGCCCTCTACCTCTGCGAGCGCCTCCCGGACGCCGCCGTCGGCCTGCAGGAGGAGGACGGCTGCGTGAACCCGTCCGAGATCGCCTACCTGCGCACCCCGACGCCGGACTTCGGGCCGATCGAGATCCCCGAGGGCGCCTACTGGGTGATGTCGGACGATCGCGAGGCCCCGCTCGTCGACTCGCGCATCTACGGGCCGGTCCCGGCCGGCGCGATCGACGGCCGGGTGATCGCCGTGGTCTCGCCGCTCAGCCGGCTGGGCCTGCTCTAGCCGCCCCGCGGGCTACGCTCGGGCCATGGCCAGCGCCCGACGCTCCGCGCCTCCGGGGCGCGCCCTGCTCGCGCACGACCGCGGGCTCGGCCCCGCCTGCGTGGCCGGCGCCGACGAGGCCGGCCGCGGCGCGCTCGCCGGGCCGATCGTCGCGGCCGCGGTGCTGCTGCGGCCGGGGGCGCTGGACGCGGCCCGCCTCGAGCGGCTCGACGACTCCAAGCGGCTGCGCCCGGCGCTGCGCGACGAGCTGGCGCTCGAGATCCGCGCCGTCGCCGACGCCGTGGCGGTCGTCGCGATCGCCGCGGCGGCGATCGACGAGATCGGCATCCAGGCCGCAAACCTCAGGGCCCTCAGCCGCGCCCTCGACGCGCTCGAGGCGCCGCCCGACGCGGCGCTCCTCGTCGACGGCTTCGCCCTGCCGATGCAGGCGCGCCCGCACCGGCCGCTGGTCAAGGGCGACGCGACGAGCGCGGCCATCGCGGCCGCCTCGGTGATCGCCAAGACGACCCGGGACGCGATCATGGCCAGGCTCGACGCCGACGCGCCGGGCTACGGGTTCGCCGACCACGCCGGCTACGGCACCGCGGTGCACCGCGCCGCGATCGCCGCGCTCGGCCCCTGCGCCGCCCACCGGCGCTCGTTCGCGCCGATCAGCCGCGCCGCGT
>CAIQOY010000229.1 GCA_903873565.1 uncultured Actinomycetes bacterium | reverse complement strand
GCGCTGGCCCCGGACGTGGCCCCGGGCGACTTCCTCTGCGCGGCCTCCGCGATCCCCGCGGACGGCACCAGCCGCACCTACGTCGGCGACGAGCCCCACGCGCCCCTGGCCGACTTCGAGATCGTGCACGCGGCCGTCCACGACGCCAAGAAGGCCGGCGTGCGCATGCGCGTCGGCCTCGTGGCCACCACCGACGCCTACTACGACCCGGGCGCGGGCCGCGCGAGCCGCTGGGCCGCGCGCGGCGCACTCGCCGTCGACATGGAGACCGCGCCGCTCCTGACCATCGCGCCCCTGCGCGGCGCGTCGGCCGCCTCGTTCCTCGTGGTCACCAACCGCGTCGCCCAGCCCTCCACGCGGCTGACGGCCGACGAGCAGCGCGCGGCCGTGCTGCGCGTCGCCCCGATCGCGCTCGGCGCCCTCGTCTCGGAGCCGAAGGCCCCGTGAGCCGCCGCGCCGTCTTCGTCGTCAACCCGGCCTCCGCCAACGGGGCCACGGCGCGCGAGTGGCCCGACCTCGCGGCCGCGGCCCGCGCCACGGGCCTCACGGTCGAGGAGCGGATGACCGAGGCCCCCGGCCACGCCGCCGAGCTGGCCCGCGAGGCGACGATGAACGGCGCCGACGTCGTGGTCGCCGTCGGCGGCGACGGCACGGTGCACGAGGTCGTCAACGGCCTCGTCGGCCCCGGCGGCGCCCCCTTCGGCGGGGCCGCGCTGGGCGTCGTGGCCCGCGGCACGGGCCGCGACTTCATCCGCAGCCACGCGATCCCGTCGAAGCCGCGGGAGGCCCTGCGCGTGGTCGCCGAGGGGCGCATCCGCCGCGTCGACCTCGGCGAGGTCGCCACCGACGCCGACCCCGAGGGCACCCGCTTCGCCAACGCCGCCTCCGCCGGCGTGACCGCCGCCATCGCGGCCCGCGCCAACGGCATGTCGAAGCGCCTCGGCGGCACCCCCACCTTCCTGGTGGCGGCCGTGCAGGGCTTCCGGGCCTGGCGCAACACGGCGATCCACGTCCAGGTCGACGGCCGCCCCTACGACCTGACCGCGGCCTGCATCGTCCTGATGAACGGCCACTCGCTGGCCGGCGGCATGAAGGCCGCGCGCGACGCCCGCCAGGACGACGGCCTGCTCGACATGGTCCTGGTCGGCGACGTCGGCGCGAAGGACCTCGCCCTCAACCTGCACCGGGTCTACGGCGGCGACCTCGGCTCCCACCCCCGGATCGAGCAGATCAAGGCCGCCGAGGTGCGCGTCTCCGGCGCCGAGCCCCTGCCGATCGAGGCGGACGGCGAGCTCGTCGGTGAGACCCCGGCGGTCTTCCGCTGCCTGCCGGGCGCGCTCGCGCTCGTCGCCGGCGACTAGGCCGGCACGGCCCCCCGGATCCGCTCGACGGCCTGCGCGAGCTCGGCCGGGCCCCCGCCCGCGCGGGCCAGCGCGATGCCGGCGAGGAAGGTGGCGATCGGCGCCGCGGGGCGCTGGACGCCGTGCGCGGCGTCGGCGGCGAGGCGCAGCAGCTCGTCGACGGTCTCGGGGGCGGCGACCCACGCGAGGTCGTCGGCGCCGAGGGCCGCGACGGCGCGGGCGGCGAAGTCCTGGACGTCTTCCACGGGCACTCCTTGCAGGCGCTAGATTGGTCGGACCGGCGAGTCGGCGATCCGCCGCCCCCCGGCGAAGAACAGGGCGGGCCGAGGCCCACCCCGAGCGTACCCCTCCGACCACCGACCCCCGAGGCCATGAGCGAGCAGACGATGCGCGAATCGATCGACGGCGTGCAGGCCGCGCTCGCCGAGCGCGACTACCTCGCCGACCGCGGCCTCGCGACCACCGTCCACCTCGCGCTGCAGCTCGGCAAGCCGCTGCTCCTCGAGGGCGAGGCCGGCGTCGGCAAGACCGAGCTCGCGAAGGTGGTGGCCGACGCCCTCGGCGCGCGCCTGATCCGCCTGCAGTGCTACGAGGGCATCGACGTCGCCCACGCGCTCTACGACTGGGCCTACGCCCGCCAGATGCTCTACATCCGCACCCTCGAGGCGACCGGCGAGGCGGGCCAAGGCGACCAGGTGCTCGACGAGCTGTTCGGGCCGCGCTTCCTCGAGCGGCGCCCCCTGCTCGACGCGATCGCCTGCGACGACGCCGTGCCGCCCGTGCTCCTGATCGACGAGATCGACCGCGCCGACGACGAGTTCGAGGCCTTCCTGCTCGAGCTCCTGTCGGACTTCCAGGTCACGATCCCGGAGATCGGCACGATCAAGGCCGAGCGCCGCCCCGTCGTCTTCCTGACCTCGAACCGCACCCGCGAGCTGCACGAGGCGCTCAAGCGCCGCTGCCTCTACATGTGGGTCGAGATGCCGAGCCTCGAGCGCGAGATCGCGATCGTCCGCGCCCGCGTCCCCGCCGCCCCGGGGCGGCTGGCCGCGCAGGCCGCCGCCTTCGTGCACGAGCTGCGCCAGCTCGACCTCACGAAGCAGCCCGGCATCGCCGAGACGATCGACTGGACGCAGGCCCTGCTCGCGCTCGGCCAGCAGGAGCTCGAGGCGGGCGTCGTCGACATGACCCTCGGCTCCGTCCTCAAGTTCCACGAGGACATCGGCCGCGTCCGGGACGCGGACCTCCAGGAGCTCGTGGACCGCGCCCGCACCGCCGCGGACGAGGTCGAGACCCCGGCGGGCTGATGGACCCCGGCGACGCCGTCGTCCGCAAGCTCGTCACGTTCGGGCGCATCCTCCGCGAGGCCGGGATCGAGGTCGGCCCCGGCCGCATCCAGGACGCGCTGCGCGCGCTCGACCGGATCGACCTGCGCCGCCGCGACGAGGTCTACGCCGCGCTGGCCTGCACGCTGGTGGCCCGCCGCGACGACCTCGAGGTCTTCGACCGCGCCTTCCGCGCCTGGTTCGAGCGCGACCCCACGCGCAGCCAGGGGCGACCGCCCGACCTCGGCATCGGGGTCGACGAGCGCCCCCAGCCCCCGGCGGCGGCCTCGCGCCCCGGCGGCGACCAGGAGGACACGGAGCCCGACGAGGACCAGGAGGAGCCCGACGTCCTCGCCGCCTACTCCGCCGACGAGCGCCTCCGCGAGCGCGACTTCTCGACCCTCAGCCGCACCGAGCTCCTGCGCCTGCGCAGGCTGATGGACCGGCTCGTGCGGGTCCTGCCGACGCGCCCGTCGCGGCGGCTCGAGGTCGCCTCGGACGGGGCGGTGATCGCGCCGCGCGAGACCCTGCGGCGCGCGATGCGCCGCGAGGGCGAGGCCGTCGAGCGCGCCTTCCGCCGGCCCAAGCGGGTCGAGCGGCGCGTCGTCTTCCTGTGCGACGTCTCCGGCTCGATGGAGCCGTACAGCCGCGCGCTGGTCCTGTTCCTGCAGGCCGCGGTGGCGGCGGGGCGCAAGGTCGAGGCCTTCACCTTCGGGACGCGCCTGACCCGCCTGACCCCCTACCTCGGCGGCTACGACCCGCAGGCCAGCCTCGAGCGGGCCTCGCGCGCCGTGCCCGACTGGGCGGGCGGCACCCGCATCGGCGATGCGCTGAAGGCCTTCAACGACGTCTACGGCCGCCGCGGCCTGACCCGCGGCAGCGTCGTCGTGATCGTCTCCGACGGCTGGGAGCGCGGCGACGTGACCACCCTGCGCGACGAGATGGCGCGCCTCAGGCGGCGCTGCCACACGATCATCTGGGTCAACCCGCTGAAGGGCACGGAGGGCTACGAGCCGCTCGCGGCCGGCATGGCGGCGGCGCTGCCGTACGTCGACGTGTTCCTGCCCGGCCACAACCTGGTCGCCCTCGAGGCCCTCGCCGACGCGCTGCGCGCGGCCGGCGGGCGCCGGTCCGAGGTGCGGCCCGCGACGCTCAGGAGGGCGGCATGAACGACGAGACCCTGGCCACGGCGGCCGGCTGGGCCGCCCGCGGCGACCAGGTGGCCCTCGCCACCGTGGTGCGCACGTACCGCTCCGCCCCGCGCCCGATCGGCAGCGTCTTCGCCGTCTCCTCGTCCGGCGAGATGGCGGGCTCCGTCTCCGGCGGCTGCGTCGAGGGCGACATCTACGGCGCCGCCCAGGAGCTGTTCGGCGACGCGGGCGCGCCCGGGCCGCGGCTGATCCACTACGGCATCACCGACGACCTCGCGCTCGAGGTCGGGCTGGCCTGCGGCGGCGAGCTGTGGGTGGCGCTCGACCGCTGGCGCCCCCGCCCCGCCCTGCGCCGCGGCGCGGTCGCCACCGCCTTCGGCGGCGACCAGAACGGCCGTGCGGCGGTCTTCGACGCCGACACCGGCGAGACCGCGGGCGACCTCGCCGGCGACCTGCGCGCCACCGCCGACGAGCTGATCGCCGAGGCCGTCGCCACCGAGGCCTCGATGGCCGTCGACCTCGAGGACGGCGTCACCCTCTTCGTCGAGAGCGTCCACCCCGCCCCGCGCGTCGTCGTGGTCGGCGCGGTCGACACCGCCGAGGCGCTCTGCCGGATGGCGCGCACGCTCGGCTGGCGCACCGCCGTCGTCGACCCGCGCGGCAAGTTCGCCACGGCGGAGCGGATCCCGAGCGCCGACGTGATCGAGGCGACCTGGCCCGACGCGGCCTACCCCGCGCTCGCGCTCGAGGCCGCCGACCACGTCGTCGTGCTCACCCACGACCCCAAGATCGACGACCCCGCGATCTCGCAGGCCCTGGCCCGTGGCTGCGGCTACGTCGGCGCGCTCGGCTCGCGCCGCACGCAGGAGAAGCGCAACGAGCGGCTGCGCGAGTCGGGCTGCACCGACGAGCAGATCGGCCGCATCCACGGCCCGGTCGGGCTCGACATCGGCGCGCACTCGCCGGCGGAGACGGCGGTGGCGATCCTCGCCGAGATCATCGGCTGGCGCTCGGGCCGCGGCGGCCAGCCGCTGCGCCAGACCAGCGGGCGGATCCACCCCACCGCCGAGCCCGAGGGGTAGGATCCGCGCGTGGCGCGTGCGCTGATCGACCCCCCGCTCGAGCCCGCGCGCTACCCGTTCGCGCACCCCGTGCGGGTCCGCTTCGCCGAGACCGACGCGATGGGCGTGGTCCACCACGCCGCCTACATCCCGTGGCTCGAGGAGGCGCGGGTCGAGCTCCTGGCCAGCGCGGGCCACTCGTACGCCGAGGTCCACGACGGCGGGCTCGACCTGGCCGTGGTGGAGATCCAGGTGCGCTACCGGCGCGCCGTGCGCTTCGGCGACCCGGTCGTCGTGCACGCGGGGATGGCGGCCGCCTCGCGCTCCGTGATCCAGCTCGCCTACCTGGTGGTCGCCGCCGGCGAGGTGGCGGCCAGCGCGGTCACCACGCACGCCTGCGTCGACCCGCAGGGCCGCCCCCTGCGCGTGCCCGACTGGCTCGGGGCCCTGGCCGCGGGCCCGACGGCGCTGCGCCCCGCCTAGAAGCCGAGCCCGCCGTCGAGCGAGGCGCGCAGGGAGCCGTTCGGCCCCACCGCGAAGACGAGGTCGGCGTTGCGGGGGTCGATCGCCACGCGCACCGCGTCGAGGTCGGCGGCCCGCCAGGTCGCGCCCCCGTCGAACGTGACCCGCACGCGCGGGGTCAGGACCACGGCGTGCCCGGCGCGGCTGCGGGCCGCGGCCACGTCGCGGACGTCGTCGAACCCGACGATGCGCCGGAAGCTGACCCCGAGGTCGTCGGAGATCAGGAGGCCGCGCGCGCCGCAGGCCACCCACAGCCGCTCGGGCCGGCCGCGCTCGATCGGCCCGGCGGCGAGGGCGCGCGGGCGCGGGCAGAGGCCGAGCGCGGCCATCCGCCACCAGGTGCGGCCGCCGTCGTTCGAGTACTGCAGCGCCGGGCGCTGGCCGCGCTGGGTGGCGACCGCCCACAGCCGGTCGCGGCGCGCGGAGCCCGCGAGCAGCGAGACGGCGCCGGGGAACGGCCAGGCGGCCGGCTCGCCGGGCTCGCCGTCGAGCGCGTACCCGTAGGCCTGCGCGACCGCCCCGCGCGAGACCATGATGCGGTCGGCGTAGGGCCCCGCGGCCAGCGCCGGCTCGTCGCCGCCGGCCGGCGTGGTCCAAGTGCGGCCGCCGTCGAGCGAGGTGCGCAGCCCGTAGTCGCCGCCGACCAGGATCGGCCCCTGCGCCTCGTCGGAGACGAGGAGGAGGCGCGGCTCCGCGAAGCCGGCGGGCAGGATCCGCTCGCGCGGCTCGAGGAACCCGCAGCCCGCGAGCGCGAGCGCGCAGAGGGCGGCGAGGGCGGCCCGCCTCACGCGTTGAGCGCCCCGCCCCGCTCGGCGGCCACGACCGGCGGCGGCCGGCGCCGGGCGGCCTCCTCCTCCTCCTCGGCGCGGGTGATCGTGCGCCGCACGTCGCCGAAGGAGAGCCCCTCCAGCGACAGGAACACGAAGCCGAGGCCCGCGCCCAGCGCGATCTCGATCACCTGCAGGCCGATCGCGAAGGTGACGGCGGCGCCGAAGTTGACGTCGAAGGCCTGCGACAGGGCGGTGGCCACGGCGAGCTGGAAGACGCCGAGGTTGCCGGGCACGAGCGGCACGAAGCCGACCAGGTTGGAGACGAGGAACACGACGCAGGCCGCGGCGATCAGGTCGGCGTCGATGTCGAAGGCCATCAGGGCCAGCATGATGCCGACGATCTGCGCGACCCACGACAGGATCCCGGCCGCGAACGAGGAGACCGCGAGCTGCGGGCGGCGCAGGAGCTGGGCGCCCCGGCTGACGGCGTGCAGGTGGATCTCCGCGGTGCGCAGGGTCGTGCGCCACCAGGTGCGCGCGTAGTCCTCGCCGATGTCGCCGCGGCGCAGGCGCCAGCGGCTGACCAGCTCGACCACGCCGATGCCGATCGCGCCGGCGACGAGGACGCCGAGCAGGATCAGGGTGCCGCGGCCCGCCCAGTGGGGCACGCCGTCGACGGTCAGCACCATCGCCACGAGCAGGACCGCGAGCGTGATGCCGAGCACCAGCTGCTCCATCACCACGGTGGCGGTCATCGTCGGCAGGGGCACGTCCTGGCCCTCCTTGGCCAGGCGCCGGCGCAGCACGACGACGCGGCCGATCTCGCCGAGCCGGGCGATCAGCGCCGTGTTGAGCAGGAAGCCGATGAAGACGGCCGGCACCACCGCGCGGTACGGGGCGCGCACGCCCGGGACCGAGTCGAGCGAGGCCTTCCAGATCACCGCCTTGAAGGCGACGCTGACGAAGTTGACCGCGAGCGAGGCGAGGACGAGGGGGATCGAGAGGCTGCGGAACGTGTCGATGACGGCGTCGACCTCGCCGCGGTCGACGCGGGCGAGCGCGACGGCCGCGATCGCGGCGATGCCGACGGCCACGATCGCCAGCCGCCGCCACGACAGCGGCTTGGGCGGGTCGAGCGCCGCGATCTCGCTCATCGTGACCAGCTCGAGGCCGCGGTGGCGGGCCGCGTCGATGATCGCGGGCAGGGCGTCCGCGGTCTGCGCGCGGCTGTCGTCGCCCCAGCCGTCGGCGTCGTGCAGGAGCAGGACGGCGCCCGGCTCGAGCGCCTTGACCGAGCGCTCCACGATCACGGGCGCGCCGGGCCTGGCGGTGTCGAAGACGCCGGCCGACCAGGCGCAGGTGACGTAGCCGAGCCGGCGCGCGGTGCGCGTCACGAAGGGGCTGCGGAAGCCGTGCGGGGCCCGGAAGACGCGGGCCGGCGGCGCCCCCGCCGCCTTCAGGATGCGCTCGGTGCGGTGCAGCTGCTGGTGCACCTCGGCCGGGCCCGCGAAGGCGAGGATGCGGTGGTCGTAGCCGTGGTTGCCGAGCTCGTGGCCCTCGCGCACGATCCGCTCCACCAGCTCGGGGTGGCGCTCGGCGTGCTTGCCGAGCACGAAGAAGGTCGCGCGCACCCCCTCCCGGCGCAGCGTGTCGAGGATCCGCGGCGTGGTGTCGGGCGACGGCCCGTCGTCGAAGGTGAGGGCGGCGACGGGGCGGCGGATCCGGGAGCCGTCGACGACGCCCCCGAACAGGGGCGAGCTGGCCCCGAACATCCCCCACGCCCCGAGCACGAGCCCGAGGATCGCGGCCACGTCGACGACCCAGGCCAGCCAGTGCAGGTCGATCCGCACCAGCACGCCGTCGACGAGGATCGTGAGGACGACCACGGTCAGGCCGATCACGACGGCGCGCAGGATCGTCTGGCGCTTGGTCACCGGCCGGGCCCCCGCTCGAGCAGGCCCAGGTAGTGCTCCTCGAGGCGCTCGGCGATCCGCGACCAGGCGTACTCGGTGACCGCGGTGCGGCGCCCCTCGCGGCCCATCCGCTCGCGCTCCTCGGGCCGCTCGATCAGGTACATCAGGCCCTCGGCGAAGCGCTCGACGCTCTCGGCCGGCGAGATCATCAGGCCCTGGCGGCCGTGCTCCATCAGGAGCTGGAAGCCGGAGATGCGGCTGGCCACGACGGGCCGCCCGCAGCTCATCGCCTCGAGCAGCACCATCCCGAAGCTGGCGCGCTGGCAGGGCGTGCAGTGGATGTCGGCGCTCGCGTAGTAGCGCGGGCGGCTGTGGTTGACGCGGCCCGCCCAGTGCACGTCCGCCGCGACGTCGGGCGGGACCATCCGCTCGTAGCGGCCGCGCAGGGGGCCGTCGCCGACCACCACCAGGCGCACGGCGTCGGGGCCGGCGCGGCGGCGCACCTCGACGAAGGCCCGGAGCATCGTGTCGAGCCCGTTGCGGGGGTCGAAGCGGCCGAGGAAGAGGATGTTCAGGCGGCCGTCGCGCAGCTCCGGCAGGGGGTCGGCGTCCGGCGAGAAGTGGCGGTCGTCGATGCCGTTCGGGATCACCGTGTAGGCGTGCGGGAAGTACGGCGCGAGCGAGCCGATGCAGGCCTCGCTGACCACGATGCGGCCGTCGAGCCGGTTGATCACGCGCCGCACGAGCGGCGCGGTCAGGTCGAGCCCGAGGCTGCGCGGGAAGACGCTGTGGAAGGTGCCGACGCGGACCGCGCCCTGCGGAGCGGCGAGGACGCCGAGCATCGGCAGGATCGGGCTGTACGGCGAGTGCACGTGCACGACGTCCACGCGGCGCGCCTCGAGGATGCGCCGCAGCTTGCGGCGCAGGAGCGGATCGACCACGTGGTAGGTCTGCGAGGCGTTGCCGTAGGCGGGCAGCGCGGCGCCGACCCGCACCACCTCGAAGGGGACGTCGCCCTCGGGCTGCACGTCGTCGTCGACGACCGGCGGGGGCCGGAGCACGCGCCCCGTCACCACCGTCACCTCGTGCCCCCGGCGGGTCAGCTCGGTGGCCTGCCCGTGTACGTGCTCGGTGATCCCGCCCAGGTGGGGGTAGTAGTAGTCGGTGACGATCGCGATCCGCACGGCCCCCGGATGGTAGCCCGCCGACCCGCATTGGCACTTGGCCCCCGAGAGTGCCAAGCGGGGCCCGCCGTCGCGCTATACTCCGGCCCGTGCCGACCTACGAGTACCGCTGCGCTGAGGGCCACATCACGGAGGCCTTCCAGAAGATGACGGACCCGCCGCTGAAGCGCTGCGGGACCTGCGGCAAGAAGGTGGAGCGGGTGCTGTTCGCGCCCTCGATCCACTACAAGGGCTCGGGCTTCTACAGCACGGACTACGGCAAGGGCAAGAAGGCCAAGGACGGCAAGTCCGAGGGCACCGCGGCCAAGTCCGAGAAGAAGAAGGACACCGGCGGCGGCGACGCCAAGAAGGCGTCCTCCTCCGCCGCCTCCTAGAGCGCGTCGAGCGCCCGGCGCCCCGCCGCGGCGAGGGCCGCGAGGCCGCCGGCGAAGTCCCAGCGCGAGCGGTCCGGCTCGTCCGCCATGTTCGAGATCGCACGCAGCTCGAGCGCGGGCACCCCGGCCCGGGCGCAGGCCCGGAGCACCGCGAACCCCTCCATCGCCTCCACGTCGCAGCCCGAGCCGCCGCCCACGGCGGCGCTGGTGGCGATCGGCAGGCGCCGGGCCTCGGGCAGCGCCGCGCCGACCCGGGCGAGGAGCTCCGCGTCGGGGGCGCAGGCCGTGACCAGGGTCGGCAGGGCGGCGCGCAGGTCGACGTAGCGGCTCTCCGTCCCGAGCACGACCTCGCCGATCGCGATCCCCGCGCCGGAGCGGGCGCCGGCGATCCCGACGTGCAGGACCGCGTCGGGCGGGTCCTGGGCGAGCCGCGCGGCCATCCCCGCGGCGGCCTCGACCGGCCCGACGCCGACGGCGAGGGTCTCGCGGCCCTCCACCCACTCCAGCTCGATCACGGTCGCGGCGACGACGAGGACGCGCATGGGGGCAGTATGCCGCCGCGGGCCGTCCGCGGGGGGCCCGCTTTGCGATAGTCAGAACCGGCACGTCCCCCGCTCCCCCGCTCCCCCGCCCGAGGCCACCCATGCAGACCCTCGCCCGCATCGTCGCCGGCCGCCGCTCCAAGTGGATCGTCCTGCTCGCCTGGGTCGTCCTCGCCGGCGCCTTCGGCCCCTTCCAGGCGAAGCTCAACTCGGTCACGCAGAACGACTCGACCACGTTCCTGCCCGCCGATGCCGACTCCACCAAGGTGCTCGACGAGCTGCGCACCCGCTTCGACAACGGGCGCACCGTCCCCGCGCTGATCGTCTACCAGAACCCCGCCGGCCTCACCGACGCGGACCGCGCCGCGATCCAGGCGGACGAGGCGGCGATCGCGCAGCTGCCGGACCTCGCGCCGATCCAGTCGCCGCTGGCCCCGCAGGCCGCCCAGATGGGCCTCCTGTCGGAGGACGGCACGACGGCGATCATGCTCGTCCCGATCACCGCCCGCACGATCGAGCAGATCGAGCCCGCCGTGAAGGAGATGCGCGCCGTCACCCAGGCCGACGTGCCCGACGGGCTCGAGGTCTACGTGTCCGGTCCCGCCGGCATCACCGTGGACGCCGTCGAGGTGTTCGGCGACATCGACGGCAAGCTCCTGATCGGGACGACGATCCTGATCCTCGTCCTCCTGCTCCTGATCTACCGCTCGCCGATCATCGCGGTCGTGCCGCTGGTCGTGGTCGGCGTGGCCTACGCGGTGGCCGGGGGCATCGTCTACCTGATCGTCAAGGGCTTCGACCTGCCGATCAACGGCCAGGCCACCGGGATCCTGATCATCCTGATGTTCGGCGCGGGGACCGATTACTGCATCTACCTCGTGGCCCGCTACCGCGAGGAGCTGCGCGTCCGCGAGGACCGCCACGACGCCATGCAGCACGCCGTCGCGCGCTCCGGCCCGGCGATCCTGTCGGCCGGCGGCACCGTGGTCGCCGCGATGCTGGTCCTGCTCTTCGCCGACCTCTCGAGCACCCGCAACCAGGGCCCGGTCCTGGCCATCGGCGTCGCCATCACGATGCTCGCCGGCCTCACGCTCCTGCCGGCGCTCCTCACCATCGTCGGGCGGCGCTCGTTCTGGCCCGTCGTCCCCCGCTTCGGCTCCGAGGACCGCTCGCGGCGCTCGCTCTACCACCGCGTCGGCGAGGTGGTCACCGGCCGGCCGATCGCGACCGTGGCGATCGTCACCGCCGTCCTCCTGGTCTGCACGCTGGGCCTCCTGACCCAGCCCGGCGGGCTCGGGATCGGCGGCGGCTTCCGCAACGACCCCGAGTCGATCCGGGGCCAGGTCGCGCTCTCGAAGGCGCTGCCGCCCGGGGAGCTCGCCACCACGCAGGTCATCGTCGACGCCCCGCCCGACCAGCTCGAGGCGGCCACCGGCGCCGTCCTCGGCGCCCTCGACGCGGACACCGGGGACGTGGCCACGGTGCGGCCGTCCCTGACCGCCACCGCGGGCGACGCGCAGCTCCTCGAGGTCACGCTCACCCGCGACCCGTACTCCGACGCCGCGGGCGAGTCGATCCCCCGCATCCGGCAGATCGTCGACGAGGCGGCGGGCGCCGTCGGCGCCACCGCGATCGTCGGCGGGCCGACCGCGCAGGACTACGACACGGACCGCACGGTCAGCCGCGACGCCAAGTTGATCGTGCCGCTGACCCTGCTCCTGATCCTGATCATCCTGGCGCTGCTCCTGCGCGCGATCATCGCCCCGCTGTACCTGATCGGGACCGTGATCCTGTCCTTCTTCGCGACGCTCGGGCTCTCGTACCTGATCTTCATCCACGTCTTCGGCAGCCCCGGCGTCGACCCGGGCTACGCGACGTTCCTGTTCCTGTTCGCCGTCGCCCTGGGCGTCGACTACAACATCTTCCTCGTCTCCCGGATCCGGGAGGAGGCGGAGTCGGCCCCGATGCGCCCGGCCGTCCTGCGCGCCCTCGAGACCACGGGCGGCGTGATCACGAGCGCGGGCCTGATCCTGGCCGGCACGTTCCTCGTGCTGATGACGCTGCCCCTCGAGGCGCTCTTCCAGCTCGGCTTCGGCGTCGCCCTCGGCGTCCTGGTCGACACCTTCGTCGTGCGCACCCTGCTCGTGCCCGCGCTCGCCGTCTGGGTCGGGGACCGCTCGTGGTGGCCGGGCCGCGTGCCCTCCCACACGGGGTCGTCGGCTCCCGACTGACCGCACGCGCCCGGGCGGGCCTAGACTGCGCCCGTGGACATCCTCGTCCTCCAGCACATCCGCTGCGAGCCCCCGGCCGCCTACGGCGAGGCCCTGGCCGCGCGCGGGCACATCCTGCACCCGGTCGAGGTCGACGAGGGCGAGCCCCTGCCCGACTGGCGCGAGTACGGCGCGATCGTGGCGATGGGCGGCCCGATGGGCGCCTACGACGAGGCCGACCACCCCTGGCTGGTCGAGGAGAAGCGCCTGATCCGCGACGCCGTCCAGGCGGGGCTGCCGTACTTCGGGGCCTGCCTCGGCGTGCAGCTCCTGGCCGCCGCCCTCGGCGCCCGCGTCTACCCGGGCCCCGCGCCCGAGGTGGGCCTGCTCGAGGTGCAGCTGACGGAGGCGGGCCGCCGCGACCCCGTGGCCTCGATCCTGCCCGCCTCCTTCACGACGCTGCAGTGGCACGGCGACACCTTCGACCTGCCCGAGGGCGCGGTCTCGCTCTTCTCGAGCCCCGCCTACCCCAACCAGGGCTTCCGCTACGGCGAGGTCGCCTACGGCGTGCAGTTCCACCTCGAGGTCGACGCGGCGCTCGCCGACGAGTGGTCGCGCGTCCCCGCCTACCGCGAGGCCGCCGACCGCGTGCTCGGCCCGGGCGGGCTGGACGGCCTGCTCGACGGCGTGCGCGCCAACGCGGACCGCATGCTCCCCCACGCCCGCACCCTGATCGACGCCTGGCTCGACCGGGCGATCGAGTTCGGGCGCGTCTAGCGCAGCCGCACGCCGGGGAGACCCTCGAAGCCGCGGCGATCGCGGGTGACGACCACCCGCCCGGTCGCCCTGGCCGTCGCCGCGATGATCGCGTCGTGGCCCCCCCGTGGGGATCCGGTTCGCTGGGCGTGCGCGAGGAGCGCGGCATGGTGCTCCGCCGTGCGCTCGTCGTAGGCCACGATGGAGAACGCATCCCGGACCTCATCGACGAACGCCCGGCGCCGGCTGCGCTGGCGCCCGTGACCGAGCTCGACGCCGACCAGGAGCTCGGCGAGCGTGATCGCCGCGATGCCGAGGTCGCCGTCGTCGTCCGCGATCAGCTCCTCGAGATCGGCCTCGCCCCGCTCCGCCGCGACGAGGATGCTCGTGTCGAGCAGGAGGCCCCTCACCGCTCGTCCCCCCAGGGATCGTCGAGGCGGGCAGCACGGCGGGACTCCTCGCGCACGCGGTCGATCTCGGCCCGCCAGCCCGGGTCGGCGCCGTGGCGCCGCACCATCGCCTTGAGGTCGCGGCCCGACGCGGACCGGCGGGGACGCAGCTCCGCGACCACCGCGCCGTGGCGCGTGATCCGGAACGCCTCGCCGTTGCGCTCGACGCGGTCGAGGAGCGCGCGGAACCCGCGCGCCGCATCCGTCGCGGTGATCTCTTCCACATAATTCAGAGTATCAGATATATGTATCGCCATGCGTGCAGACTCGCAGGTCCGGTGGATCGCACGGCGCGCGGCGCCGCACCGGTCTCGCGCGATCCGCCTCGCACCGGGCGCCGTCTCGCACTACCCTCCCGCCATGGCCGACGCGGCGAAGCGCGACAGACGCACGACGAAGAAGGGCAAGGCGAAGGCCGCGAAGGGCGCCAAGCGCATGCGCCTGTCGCAGTTCTGGCACCCGATCGCCACCGCCGAGGAGGTGGGCGGGCAGCCGCGGCGCTTCACGCTGCTCGACGAGGACCTGGTCGCGTTCCGGACCGACACGGGCGTGACGGTCCTCAAGGACCTCTGCATCCACCGCGGGGCGGCGCTGTCGCTCGGCGAGGTCAGAGGCGGCTGCATCGTCTGCCCGTACCACGGCTGGGAGTACGACCGCACGGGCGCGTGCGTGAAGATCCCCGCGCAGCCCGACCG
>CAIQOY010000228.1 GCA_903873565.1 uncultured Actinomycetes bacterium | reverse complement strand
GGTGCTGCTCATCAGGTTGGTGCGGATCAGCGTCGCGCCATCGCCGTCGACGCCGGTGAGGTTCGCACCCATGAGATCGGTGTCGGTCAGGTTCGCGCCGGTGAGGTTCGCGCCGGTGAGGTTCGCACCGCTGAGACCGGTGCCGGTCAGGTTCGCGCCGGTGAGGTTCGCGCCAGTGAGGAGCGCGCCAGTGAGGTTCGCACCGGCGAGGGTCGCGTCGGCGAGGTTCGTGCGGGTGAGGTTGGCGCCGCTCAGGTCGGCGTTCGCGAGGTTGAGGCCGGCGAGGTTCATGTCGGACAGGTCGGCGTTGGCCAGCGAGACATTCGGCGCAAGCGGGACGGCGCCGCCACCGCTCAGCGTCCCGCCCTCGGTGGTGACGCCGATCGGCAGGGTCTGCGGCGTGCCGATCAGGAAGCTGGAGATCATGCGGGTCACCGTCGCGCCGTCGAGGAATGTGCCGGCGACCACGGTCCCGAACAGGCGCGCGTGGGTGAGGTTGGCGCCTCGCAGGTCTGCGACCTGAAGGCTCGCCCCGTCGAGGATCGCCCCGGTCAGGTCCGCCCCGCGGAGGTTCGCGTGGACGAGCATCGCGCCGGTCAGGTCGGCGCCGGCGCAGTTCGGCATGCAGGCGGGAGCGGCGCGGGTGCGTGCGCCGGCCCGGCGCTTGGACGACACGTGGTGCAGGCGCGCCCCGCGCAGGTCCGCGCCGGTGAAGTCGGCGCCGCGGAGGTTCGCGCCGCGGAGATCGGCACCGCGCATGTCGGCCCCGCCGAAGTCGGCGTGGCGGAGGTCGGCGCCGTGGAAGCTCGCCCCGCGGAGATCGCCGTGGTGCTCGACCCGGCCCTTCAGCTGGGCGCCGGCGCAGCGGGCGCCGCGGGTGACGACGCAGGTGCGCTTCGCGCCGTTCGCCGTGTACGTGTGCACCTGATCCTCGGTGCCGGGACGCGGCTTCGGCTGCGCACCGGCGGCCGTCGCGAGGCCGAGGGCGAGGACGACGGCGGCGCAGAGGACGAGGAGGCGCGCGAGCATGCGCAGACGGTACCGCATCACGGCCGGCGTTTCGGTGATCCGCGTCCGTCCCGCCTGCGCCCTCGGCCGGCTGGTCTCCGAGTGCGGGCGAGACGCGGCCTTCGCCGGTCGCGGCGCCTAGAGCGGCAGCTCGGGCTCGCCCGCCGTCCAGCCGCCGTCGACGGGCAGCACCACGCCCGTGATCAGGCTCGCGGCCGGCGAGGCGAGGAAGGCGATCACGCCGCCGATGTCCTTCGGCTGGCCGACGCGGCCGATCGGGATCCGGCGGATCGCGGCGGCGTGCACCTCGGGGATCTCCAGCATCGGCGCCGCCATCGGCGTCCAGATGAAGGTCGGGCAGATCGCGTTGACCGTGACGCCGTGCTTGGCCCAGTCGATCGCGAGGCTGCGGGCCAGCGTGGCCACCGCGCCCTTCGACATCGAGTAGCCGGCCTGGCTCGGCAGGCTGACGAGCGCCGCCTGCGAGGAGATCAGGACCACGGAGCCGCGCCCGGCGGGGATCATCGAGCGCGAGGCGGCGACCGCCCAGTGGAAGGAGCCCTTGACGTTGACGTCCCAGAGGGTGTCGAGGTCGGCCTCCCTGACCGCCTCGGCGGTGACGTTCTCCGTCAGGACGCCGGCGCAGGTGGCGAGCGCCGTGATCGGGCCGAGCTCCGCGACCACCCGGTCGGCGCAGGCGTCGACCGCCGCCTTGTCGGCGACGTCGCAGCCGAGGGCGAGCGCGCGGCGGCCGAGCGCCTCGACCATCCCGGCGGTCTCGGCGCAGCGCTCGGGGTCGCGGTCGACGAGCGCCACGTCGGCGCCCTGCTGGGCGAGCGCGACGGCGGCGGCCTGGCCGATGCCCTGGGCGGCGCCCGTGACGACGGCGACGCCGTCGACGGCGAACGAGACGGTGTGGTCCTGCGACATGGCGCTAGGCCTCCTTGGTGCGCGCGGCGTGGATCAGGCCCGAGTAGTCGAGCCCGCCCAGGCCCTCGGCCTGGGCCTCGTGGTAGATGTCGACGACCGCGGCGAGCAGCGACGTGTCGAGGCCCGCGTCCGAGGCGAAGGCCTCGGCCAGCTCGACGTCCTTGGTCATCAGGTCGAGCGCGAACAGCGCCTCCCAGTCGCGGTTCGACGGGTGGGCGTCGTCGATCCCGGGGGCGGGGTAGCGGGCGCGCAGGACGCGCGAGTCGCCCGTCGAGCGGCTGAGGATGTCGTAGAGGACGGCGTCGTCGAGCCCGGCGCGCCGGGCGAGGGCGAGCGACAGGCAGAGCGCCGCCATGTGGGTGCCGGCGAGCAGGTTATTGCAGAGCTTGGCGGCCTGGCCCGTGCCGTGGCCGCCGGTGCGCACCACGAAGCCCGACCAGGTCGCGGCGAGGGGCTCCACGCGGGCGCAGGCCGCCTCGGAGCCGCCGAGCATCGAGCTGAGCGTGCCCGCCTCGGCGCCGACGGGCCCGCCCGAGAGCGGGCAGTCGACCACGGCGAGGCGCGGCTCGTGGCGCGCGGCGAGCGCCTGCGCGAGGGACGGCGGGCTGGTCGAGACGTCGACGAGGAGCGCGCCGTCGGGCAGGGCGGCGGCGGCCTCGTCGGCCAGCTGCTCGACGAGGGCGGGCGTGGGCAGGGACAGGAACGCGGCCTCGGCACCGGCGCAGGCCTCGGCCACCGTCGCCGCGCGGACGCAGCCCGCGGCCTCGGCCTCGGCCAGCGCCGCCTCCGCGACGTCGTAGGCGCGCACGCGGTGGCCCGCGGCCGCCAGGTGGCGGACGAGGTGCCGGCCCATCGTGCCGACCCCGATGAAGGCGATCTCCGCCACGGCGGCGCTAGTCGGTCCCGACGGGGACGAACGGGCCCGCGCGGTGCACGAGGCCGGGCAGCTCGCGGCCCATCACGCCGGCCAGCCACTCGGAGACCCCGATCAGGGCGTCGAGGTCGACGCCCGTCTCCACGCCCATCCCGTCGAGCATGTAGACCAGGTCCTCGGTGGCGATGTTGCCCGTGGCGCGCGGCGCGAACGGGCAGCCGCCGAGGCCGCCGATCGAGGCGTCGAGGATGGTCGCGCCGGCCTCGACGCCGACCGCGGCGTTGGCGTAGCCCGTGTTGCGCGTGTTGTGCAGGTGCAGGCCGACCGGCACCGAGCCGATCGCGGCCAGCGTGCGGGGCACGAGGTCCATGACCTGCGTGGGCACGGCGACGCCGATCGTGTCGGCGAGGATCACCTCGTCCGTGCCCGCGTCGGCCGCGAGGCGCGCGTGCTCGACCACGAGGCCCGGGTCGACCGGGCCCTCGAAGGGGCAGCCGAACGAGACGCCGAGCGTCGTGGTGACCCGCTTGCCCGCCGCCTTCGCGCCGCGCACGAGGTCGCCGGCGATCTGCGTCGCCTCCTCGAGGGTCACGTTCTGGTTCTTGCGGCAGAAGGTCGTGGTCAGGGGGTAGGCGACGTGGATCTCGTCGGCGTCCGCCGCGATCGCGTCGTCGAGGCCGCGGCCGTTGAGGACCAGGGCCGCGTAGATCACGCCCGGGCGGCGCTCGATCGAGGCCATCACCTCGGCGGCGCCCGCCATGCGCGGG
>CAIQOY010000227.1 GCA_903873565.1 uncultured Actinomycetes bacterium | reverse complement strand
GAGGCACTCCTCGAACAGCACGCGGATCTGCAGGCGCGCGAGCCAGGCGCCGAGGCAGAAGTGCGGGCCGCCGCCGCCGAAGCCGTGGTGCGGGTTCGGGCTCCGGGTGATGTCGAAGGCGTAGGGGTCGGCGAAGGCGTCCTCGTCGTAGTTGGCGCTGATGTACCACATCACGACCTTGTCGCCCTTCGCGATCTCCCGGCCGCCGAGCACGGCGTCCTCGCGGGCCGTGCGGCGCATGTAGAGGACGGGCGTCGCCCAGCGGATGATCTCCTCGACCGCCGGGTCCATCAGGGACGGGTCGTCGCGCAGCCGCCGCCACTGGTCGGGGTGGTCGAGGAAGGCCTTCATCCCGTGGGTCAGCGTCGTGCGCGTCGTCTCGTTGCCCGCCAGGATCAGGATCTGGAACATGTTCGAGTACTCGAGCTCGGTGAGCCGCTCGCCGTCCACCTCGCTGTGGATCAGCCGCGAGACGAGGTCGTCCTCGGGGTGCGCGCGGCGCTCCTCGCCGAGGGCCCGGCCGTACTCGAAGACGTGGTACGAGGCCGGCGACCCGAACGGCAGGTCCTTCGGGTCGACGCCCGCGGGCAGGCTGTCGTAGTCGGGCGCGTAGTCGGGGTCGTCGATCGCGATCATCTGGTTCGACAGCTCGATCATGCGGTCGGCGTCGCCCGCGGGCACGCCGAGGATGCTCAGCAGCACCGTGATCGGCAGGGGCTCGGCGACGTCGAGCACCCAGTCGAACGAGCCCTTCTCCTGGGCGCGGTCGAGCAGCCGCCCGGCCACCTCGCGCGCGTAGGCCTCGTGGCCCGCGATCGCCTTCGGCGTGAAGAGCGGGCTGACGATCCGCCGCAGGTGGTTGTGGAGCGGCGCGTCGGAGTCGATCAGGGAGCGCCGCTTCTCGATCGAGTCGGGCTCGACCTCCTCGAGCATGGTGAGGCCCTCGCCGGATGAGAACGTGGCGGTGTCCTTCGAGACCCGGATCACGTCCTCGTGGCGCGTCACCGCCCAGAACCCGTGGTTGGGGGCCGGCTCGGGGTGCCAGTGCACGGGGTCCTCGCGGCGCAGGCGCCGGAAGGCGTCGTGCGGGACCGCCTCCTCCCAGATCTCCGGGGTGATGATGTCGACCCCGGCGAGGTCCTCCTCGGTCGCCGCCATGGCCGCAATCCTACAGACCCCGGTGGAAACGGAAAAGGGCCCCGCCCGCCGAGGCGGACGGGGCCCCTCCGAGGCCTTCCCTAGGAGGCGACGTCCTCGTGCAGGTAGCGCCCGATGCCCGCGTACTTCTGCGGGTTCGTGGAGCGCAGGACCAGCGCGATGACCACGCCGATCGCGAACACGATGATCGGCCACAGCCACAGGTAGTCGATGAACGGCACGCCCGCCGCCGCCGACAGGTCGCCGCGGTACTTGAAGAGCAGGTACACGGCGTAGAGCTGGGTGACGATCGCCAGCGCCGGCGCGAGGCCGGTCTTGAACCAGTGCATCTTCTTCTGCTTGGAGAAGTAGACGATGATCGCCAGGGACACCAGCGCCTGGATGGCGAGGATGCCGGCGACGCCGAGCAGCGGGCTCCAGGTGCCGAGCTTCAGGAGCGCGCCGAGGTAGGTCGAGTCGTACAGGAAGAACGCGCCGACCCAGATGACCAGGAAGATGCCGGCCACGATGCCCGCGATGTGCGGGGACTTGTGCTTCGGGTGGGTGCGGCCGAGCGCGCTCGGGAGCACGCCCTCGCGGCCCATCGAGAAGAGGTACCGGCAGGCCGTGTTGAAGAAGGCCAGCTGGCAGGCGAACGAGCCGGTCAGGATGAAGATCTCGAAGCCGAGGGTCAGCCACGAGCCGGCGAACTGGTCGGACATCGGGTAGAAGATCGAGCCGATCTCACCCGCGTACTGCTGGTTGACGAGCTCCGCCGCGCCGGCCTTGCCGGAGGCCGAGACGAACATCCACATCACGAAGACGTAGAGGACGCCGAGGCCGATCACGGACACGTACATGGCCGGGGCCATGACCTTCTTGGGCTCGTGGGCCTCCTCCGCGTAGTTCGGGGCCATCTCGAAGCCGACCCACGACCAGAACGCGGCGAACAGGGCGATGCCCGTGGCGCCCGCCACGACGGCCATGTTGTTGTCGCCGTCGAACACCGCGAGCGGGTTGAGCGACTCGAACACGATCCCGTCGGGGCCGCCGCCGCGGAACAGCACGGCGAACGAGAACACGAGCAGGATGACCAGCTCGGCGATCAGGGCGATGCCGAGCACGCGGGCCGTGAGCTCGATGTGGAAGAACGTGAACGCCACCATCGCCGCGATCGTGCCGAACAGGAAGATCCAGACGGGGATGTCCCAGCCGAACCACTCCATGAAGTTCGCGACGCCGAAGTAGGACGTCACCCCGACCACCGCGGCCGAGAAGACGAGGTAGCAGAACGCCATCAGGATGGCCGTGCCCATGCCGACCACGTTGCCGAGGCCGTGTGAGACGAACGAGTAGAAGCCGCCGGCCGAGCTGACGTTGCGCGCCATCTCGATGTAGCCGACCGAGAAGATCGTGAGCACGATCGTCGCGATGATGAACGCGGCCGGAACCGCCCAGCCGGCGCCGAGGATGCCGACCGGGCCGTTGAAGAGCATGGCCGAGATCGGCGCCGCGCCGGTGACGCAGCAGAACAGCACCTGTCGTGTGTTGAGCGCTCCCGACGCGAGGCGATGCTGACCCGTCATCGGGTTCACGACATCGACCGCGGGTTCGGGTGCCCCGGAATCCGTTGCCAAGGAATCCTCCTCCTTCTTCTTCTCGTCCCCTCCCCGGCCGGCGGACGCCGACGCAGGACTCTGGGTGAACATATCGGTTCGCCCTACGGGCCCGCAACCCTTCTTGCGACGTCCGCCACGAGCGCGACGCCGCTCCCTGAGCCGAAAACCCGCCGTCCGGGCGCCCGCAACCCGCGGATTTCCGTATCGCGGTACAGTCCGGATCGGAGGAGCCATGGCGACCGTCGACCTGTCCGCGATCGAGCTGAAGGACCCCGACGTCTACCTCGACGGGGTCCCGTGGGAGTCGTTCCGGCTCCTGCGCGCGCACGACCCCGTCCACTGGCATCCGGAGCCCGACGGGCCCGGCTTCTGGGCGATCACCAAGCACGCGGACCTGGTCGCGATCTCGAAGGACCCGAAGCGCTTCTCGTCGGCCGCCCGCTTCATCTACTACGAGGAGATCGACGAGGAGTCGATGGCGATCCGCCGCTCGATGATCGAGACGGACCCGCCCGAGCACACGCGCCTGCGCCGCATCGTGAGCCCGCTGTTCACGCCGAAGATGGTCGACGACTACCGCGCCCACGCCCGCGCCGTGGCCGACCGCCTGCTCGACGACGCGGTGGCCAGGGGCTCGTTCGACTGGGTGCACGACATCTGCGAGATGATGCCGATCCGCGTGTTCGTCGACGTCTTCGGGGCGCCCGAGTCCGACGCCGACTACCTGGCCAAGCTCGCCAACATGCTGGTCGCCGTCGACGACCCCGACCTCGCGCCGCCGCCCGAGATGTACGCGGCGGCCCGCGCCCGCGGCTTCGAGCCCCACCACCTGCCCTTCTCGAGCCCCGCGGCGCTCGAGCTGTTCGACTACGCGCAGGCGCTCTGCGACGCGCGCCGCGCGGAGCCCCGGGACGACCTCATCACGCGCCTCGTGCAGGCCGAGTGGGAGGGCGACCGGCTGACGGACAACGAGCTCGTGAACTTCTGCCAGCTCCTGGTCTTCGCCGGCAACGAGACGACCCGCAACTCGCTCGCCACGGGCATGCACCGCTTCATCGAGCAGCCCGACCAGCTCGACCTGCTCGGCCGCGACCGCGGCCTGATGAAGGGCGCCGTCGAGGAGGTCCTGCGCTGGGCGACGCCGATCTACGCCTTCCGGCGCACGGCGATGGAGGACGTCGAGCTGCGGGGCAAGGAGATCCGGGCGGGCGACAAGCTGATGCTGTACTACATCAGCGCCAACTTCGACGAGGAGGTCTTCCCGGACCCCGAGCGCTTCGACGTCACGCGCGACGCGGCGGCGCAGGTCGTGTTCGGGGGCGGCGGGCCGCACTACTGCCTCGGCGCCTTCCTCGCGCGCATGCAGGTCGAGACGCTGTTCACCGCCGTGCTCGACCGCGGGATCCGGCTGGAGGTGGACGGCCCGACGGCGCGCCTGCGCTCGAACTTCGGCAATGGCTTCAAGACGCTGCCGGTGCGCGTGGTGGCCGGCCGATGATGGCTATCCTGCCGGGACGACCTGTGCCCGGGGAGGGGCGAAACGCGAGGAGGGGACGCCACCATGGGCGCTGACCAGTTCGATCTCCTGAAGGCCATCGAGAAGGGCGAGATCCACGAGGTGGAGGTCGCCTGGGCCGACCACCAGGGCCACCCGCGCGGCAAGCGCATCCCGGCCGACGTCTTCGTGGGGCGGCTCGAGAAGGGCATCGCCTTCGCCGACGCCACCCTGACCTGGGACCACACGGCCGACGTCCTCGACGGCTGCCGCGTGTCCGGCTGGGAGACCGGCTACCCCGACTTCTTCGTGATCCCCGACGTCTCGACCGCCAAGCGCCTGCCCTGGCGCGAGGGCGTCGCGATGGTGCAGGGCGACGTCAGAGACCACCACGGCGAGCTCCTCAAGTACGCGCCCCGCAGCGTGCTCAAGCGCGTCGTGGAGCGCCTCGCCGGGCTCGGCTACACGGCCTCCATCGGCGCCGAGATCGAGTTCTACCTCGTCGACGAGAACGCCCAGCCGATCTCCGACGGCATCCACTGCTACTCGCTGATCAAGGCCAACGAGATGGAGCCGACCTTCTCGGAGCTCCTCGACGGCCTGCGCGGCTTCGTCGACGTGGAGGGCTCGAACGTCGAGTACGGCCCCGCCCAGTGCGAGGTCAACCTCAACCACGGCGACCCGATCTGGGCCGCCGACCAGGCGTTCCGGATGAAGTACGGCATCCGCGAGGTCGCGCGCCGCCACGGCGTCGTCGCCACCTTCATGGCCAAGCCGTTCAACGTCATGTCGGGCTGCTCGATGCACCTGCACGTGTCGCTCTGGAAGGACGGCAGGAACGCCTTCGCGCCCGTCGACGGGTCGGAGTCCGAGGTCGCCCGCCAGGCGATCGGCGGGATGATGGAGCACCTCGCCGGGATCACCCTGCCGGGCTCCCCGACCGTCAACTCGTACAAGCGCTTCGAGGCCGGCTCCTTCGCCCCGACCACCGCGACCTGGTCGCGCGACAACCGCACCTGCGCGATCCGCTCGCTGATCGAGTCGGAGAACTCGACCCGCGTCGAGCTGCGCACCGGCGCCTCCGACGCCAACCCCTACTGGGCCATCGCCGGCCTCCTGGCCGCGGTCTGCGCCGGCCTCGAGTCGGGCGCCGATCCGGGCGAGGTGATGAGCGGCAACCTCTACGAGTCGGGCACGCCGCTGCCGACCACGCTCGAGCAGTCGATCGCGGCCTTCCGGGCAGATGCCGTCATCCGCGAGATCCTGGGCGAGGACGTGTGCCACGATCTGTGCGTGCTCGCCGAGCGCGAGTGGAGCGCCTTCATCACCGCGGTCACCCAGTGGGACTACGACCGCTACCTGCGAACCGTCTGACCCGAGGAGCCGCCGCCATGGCCGCCGTGGAGAAGCCCAAGAAGACCGCCGCCAAGGCCCCCGCGAAGCCGCGGGCCGCGGCGAAGCCCAAGGCCGCTCCGAAGGCCGCCGCCAAGGCGCCCGCCAAGCCCGCCGCGAAGGCGGCCGCGCAGGCCCCGAAGTTCAAGCACGCCAAGCACGCGGAGAAGCGGCGCAGGAAGCTGCCGCCCCGGCCGACCGCCCATCCGGGGGCGCTCGCCGCGGCGCACGCCTTCCCCGCCCTGCAGGCGCTCTTCACGCGCCGCTCGCGGCGCTTCCCGCTCGGCGGCGTCCTGTCCGGGCCGCTGGCCTTCGAGTCCACGAAGGACCCGATCCCCCTCGCCTACGAGGAGGAGGCGCTGCTCGTCGCGGCGGCCACCGGCATCACCGGCATCGCCACCGAGGAGTGGCCGTTCCTCGACGAGGACGGCGACCCCACCTCGGGCGACAAGATCGGCTCCTTCACCGGCCGCGCCTACCCGTCGCCGCTCGCCAACCACAACGTCGAGCTGTTCTGGACGAACGACGAGGGCGTCTACGCCCTGCCCCAGCGTGACGTGCGCCCCGAGCGCCACAACCAGCTCGCGGGTCGCGAGGCCCCGAACGAGCTCTACCGGCGCGCCACGAAGCTGCAGGACGGGCGCCTCCTGATCCCCAAGGACCGCCCGAACCTGTTCGCGTTCAACCACCGCATCCCGAACTCGGACGGCACCACGCTGTTCATGCCGATCTCCGACGTCACGCGGCAGTGCATCTCCGCGATGCTGCTCTACTTCGACCGCCCGCACGGCTTCTACCTGGTCGACCCGCACCTCGGCAACGACCCGCTGCGCGAGTACGTCGAGAGCGGCCTCCTCGACCCGGCTCACGCGGTCGACTTCTGGGAGTTCGAGCGCTGGCAGATGACCGACGCCAACGGCACCGAGCAGGGCCTGATGATCGCCAACCTGATGCAGGCCACGCAGGCGATCGGCATCGGCGGCCACCCGTTCTCCGGCGGCAAGGGCCGCGTCACGATGGGCGGCGAGCGGTACTGGCACGAGATCGGCGGGCACGGCCCGTGCGGCGACCTCGGCTTCCAGATGCACCAGATCCCCGACGACGCCCCGCTCGGCGCGGGCGAGTCGGTGCCCGTCGGCCTCAAGGGCGTCTTCGAGGGGATGATCCCGCCGTTCTACAAGAACATGGACGCGGCGGTCGACGCCGTCGTCGACATCCGCTGGGGCAAGCAGGGCCTCTTCACCGACGGCACGCGCCCGATCCCGTGGCGGGACCGCGGCCCGATCGACGTGATGCCGCGGCCGTCCGACGAGGCGATCGCGGCGGTCAAGACGATGTGCAACTACATCTGGGACACGTACGGCCGCTTCCCGGCCACGATCGACCCGATGCTGATGACCGTCTGGTACCAGGCCCAGCACCTCGACCTCGACTTCTACCGGAAGTACTACCCGGCCGAGGTGATCCCCCCGCACATCGAGAACCACATGCGGGACTGGCACGGCATCGACTGCGACTGCTGCTGAGCCCTAGCCCGCGCCGGTCGCGGCGATGCCGGTGACCGCCAGCAGGACGAGCACGATCCCGACCCACTGGCGCGGCAGCGGCCGCTCCTTCAGGAACACCATCCCGGCGATCACGCCGACGGTCGCGAACTGCGCCGCGAGGACGCCGGCCACGGCCACGGGCCCGCGGTCGGCGGCGGCCACGTAGAGCAGGTAGGCGACGCTGTCGCCGACGCCCCAGATCACGACGTTGCGCCAGTCGCGGCGCCCCTTGGTCGCGGTGCGCAGCGCGAGGCCGATCGGCAGGGCGCAGGCGAAGGCGGCGAGGCGCACCAGCCAGAAGCCCCAGATCACCCCGACCTCGTCGGCGACGGGCGCCGCGGTGAGCAGGACGCCGCCCCAGATCAGCGCCGCGATCGCCGCCCGCACGGCGCCGTTCGCGCCGCTCGCCCCGCCGCCGCCCATCGCGGCCAGGACGACCCCGATGATCGCGACGGGCAGGAGCATCAGCACCCGCTGGTCGAGCTGCTCGCCGAGCAGGATCGCGATCACCGCGGCGACCGCGCCCTCGCAGGCGATGATCGGCGCGACGACGCTGACCTTGCCGCGCTGGAAGGCCGTGAACGCGATCAGGTAGGCCAGGAGCGTGAGCGCGCCCGCGCCGATCAGCATCGCGGCCGCGCGCAGGGTGATGGTCGGCAGGCCCCCGGCGAAGAGGAGGACCGGCGAGGTCACGAGGAGGCCGATCAGGAGCGAGCCGACCACGACGGGCACGACGCCGACCGCGCGCGTCGCGCGCGCGAGCGCGACGTCCGGCAGACCCCAGACGACCGCGCTGGCCAGCCCGAGGAGGACGGTGATGCCCACGTTAGGCGAGCGCGGCGGCCCAGTCCGCGATCGCGGCGGCCGTGCGGGCGGGCTCCTCGAGCTGCGGGCAGTGGCCCGAGTCCTCGAAGACGTGCAGCTCGGCGCCGGGGATGTTCGCGGCGCACCAGTGCCCCATCGAGACGGGGATCAGCTTCTCGTCGGTGCCCCAGATCAGGAGCGTCGGCACCGCGCCCGAGGCGATCGCCGCGCGCGCGTCGTAGAGCGTCTGGTGGAGCAGGATCGAGCTGGCCGCGTTCGGGCCCAGCATGGTCGACTCGGTGACGCACCAGGCGACGTCCTCATCGGACAGGGGCTCCTTGAACATGGCGGGCGCGAAGCCGCCGATCGCCCCGGCGAAGTCGGCCTGCACGCCGGCCACGAAGCCGTGGAT
>CAIQOY010000226.1 GCA_903873565.1 uncultured Actinomycetes bacterium | reverse complement strand
GGCCAGAAGGCGTCGGCCAGCGCCTGCGCGGCGGCGGGCCACGCGGCCGCCCAGGCCGGGGCGTCGACCGCGTCGGCGAGGTGGACGATCGACGGGTGGTCGGCCGGTCGGCCCTTGACGGCGTAGAGGCGGCGCAGGGCCTCCGGGTTCGCGGCGTCGGCGGCCAGCCCGTAGACGGTCTCGGTGGGCAGGGCGACGAGGCCGCCGGCGCGCAGGCGCGCGCCCGCCAGCTGGGGGTCGTCGGTCAGCACGGGCGGATCGTGGCAGGCGCGCCGCTGTCCGGCGTCGGGCCTACGGTGCGGACGTGCGCGCGCTGCTCGTCCTGATCCTCGTCGTCCTCGCCGTGGCGAGCGCGCTCCTGGCGGGTGTCGGCGCCGTCCTGACGCGCAACGTGATCGAGCCCCAGGGCTTCGCGCGCGTGGTCGTGACCACGGCGCAGTCGCCGGAGGGCAACGCGCTCCTGCGCGGCGGCGTCGCACGCGAGGTCGAGCGCCTCGCCGCCGACCAGCCCGCCATCCTCGCCGCCGGCGCCGCCCTGATCGCGGGCGACTGGGCGGTGGCGGCGGTCAACTCGAAGGCCGCCGCGCGCGTCCTCGGCCCGACGGCGATCGGCCTGCAGCAGGGGATCCTGACCGGCAAGCAGGACGGCACGCTGCGCCTCGACGTGCGCGCGTTCGCGACGGCCGCCGACCCGCCGCCGCTCGTGAACGCCATCCTCGCCGCGGTGCCCGGCGAGATCGCGGTGGTGATCCCCTGGGTCAAGGTGTCGCCGGGCTTCGAGCGCGCGCTGCAGCTGCTCGACCGGCAGCGCTGGCTCCCGACGGGGCTGGCGGTGGCCGCCGTCGCCCTCGGGCTCCTGGCCCTGCTGACGGCGCGGCGGCGCGGGCTGACCCTCGTCGGCCTCGGGCTCGCCCTCGCCGCCTCCGCGTTCCTGCTGCGGCCGCTGGCGCGTCAGAGCACCACGTGGCTCTCGACCGCCGACCCGCGCGACGAGGCGGTGGCCGCGCTCGCGCCCGTCGCCGTCGACGCCGTCCTCGACGGCTGGACGGCGGTCTCGGGGGCGCTGACGGCGATCGGGCTCGCGATCGCGCTGGTCGGGCTCGTGCTCGGCGTGCGCCGCCGCCGCGACTAGGGCGCGTCGGGCAGGAAGGCGACGCTCTCGGCGTCGACCACGTGCGCGCCGCCGTCGAGCGGGACCGTCGCGCCGTTGATGCCCGCAGCCGCGTCGGAGAGGAGGAAGGCGATCGCGGCGGCCGCCTCGTCGGCGGTCGCGGGGCGGCGGTCGGGGGCCAGGCGGGTGGCGGCGGCGTAGGCGGCGTCGAGCCCTCCCGTCCGCTCGGCGAGCCCGGCGAGGGCGTCGTCGGCCATCGGCGTGCGCACCCAGCCCGGGCAGAGCGCGTTGGCGCGCACGCCGGCCGGGCCGTGGTCGACCGCGAGGCAGCGGGCGAGGTGGATCGCGCCCGCCTTGGCCGCGCTGTAGGCGACGGACGCCGGCCCGGCGCGCAGGCCGGCGAGGCTCGCCACGATCACGATCGCCCCGCGGCTGCGCTCGAGCGCGGGGACGGCGGCGCGGGCGGCGAGGAACGGCGCCGTCAGGTTGACGCGCAGCACCTCGTCCCAGCCCTGCGGGGTCTGGTCGACGGCGGTGCCGGGGCTGCCGGCGCCCGCGCTGCAGACGAGGCCGTGCAGCCCGCCCGCCTCCGCGGCCAGCTGCTCCACGGCGTGCGCGAGCAGCGCCGGGTCGGCGGCGTCGCCGGGGAAGGCGCGCCCGCCAGTCGCGTCGGCGACGGCCTGCAGCGGCTCGGGCCGGCGCCCGATCAGGCCGACCAGCCAGCCGTCGGCGGCCAGCCTTCGGGCCGCGGCGGCGCCGATCCCGGAGCCGCCCCCGGTGATCAGCGCGGCCCGGGTCACGGCCTAGGCCTCGTAGCGGACCGGGTTCGAGAGGGTGCCGACGCCCGACACCTCGACCTCGATCACCTCGCCGTCCTGCAGGTAGCGCTTCGGGTCGCGCCCGTCGCCGACGCCGCCCGGGGTGCCGGTGGCGATCACGTCGCCCGGCTCGAGGGTGGTGCCGCGGCTGACGTACTCGATGATGTCGGCCACCGAGAAGATCAGGTTGCGGGTGTTGGAGTCCTGCAGGACCTCGTCGCCCATCCGCGAGGAGACGCGGATGTCGGCCAGGTCGACGCCGTCCACGGAGGCGATCGAGGGCCCGAGCGGGGCGAAGGTGTCGAAGCTCTTGCCGTAGACGAACTGGCGCAGCGGCGTCTCGAGCTGCGCGCGGCGGCCGGAGACGTCGTTGATCGCGGTGTAGCCGCCGACGTGGTCGAGGGCGTTCTCCCTCGTGGCGCGGTAGGCGCGCGTGCCGATCACGACGGCGAGCTCGGCCTCCCAGTCGGGGCGGGTCTCCTCGCGCGGCACGACGATCGTCTCGCCGTGCCCGATCAGGGCCGACGGGAACTTCGCGAACACGACGGGCACCTCGGGGATCTCCAGCTCGGACTCCTCCGCGTGGTCGCGGTAGTTGAGGCCGATGGCGATGATCTTGCGCGGCACGACGGGGTGCAGGAGCTGCACGTCCGCGGCGGCGCAGGTGGCGCCGGCCGCGTCCCGGATCAGGGCCCAGTTCTCGGCGGTCGGCACGAAGCCGGCCTCGGGCGCGGGGCCCGCGTCGGTGATCGTGTCCCCGTCGAGGCGTCCGAGCCGGGCCTCGCCCGAGCCGGTGCGATAGCGGACCGCGTTCGTCATGGTGCTCCTCCGTCAGGCGCGTCACGGGGCCGCTGCGGCGGCCCCGCCGGTGCGGGAACTGTGGCAGATCGCACGTGCGATGACGTGCGGTCGCGCGGCGGATCCGCTTCGGGGTAGACTGGCGCGCGTCCACGGGAGAGGAGCCGAGGGTGACCGTCAAGCAGCTGCAGGCCAGAGGCGTCCGGATCCTCCGGCTCGTCTACAGCGACCTCTACGGGGTCCAGCGCGGCAAGGACGTCCTGCTGACCCGTGCGGCGCACGCGATCGGCCACGGCAAGCCGTTCGTCGAGGCCGTGATGACGATCGACCACGCCCACAACATCGTGTCCGGCGAGGAGGACGGCTTCCGCGACTTCGCGGCCGTCCCGGACCTGTCGACGGCGCGCATCGACCCGCGCGACCCCGAGGTCGCGGTCGTGCTGTGCGACCTCGTCGAGGTGCCCGGCGGGGCGCCGGCCGACCTCGATCCGCGCGGCGCGCTCAAGCGCGTCGTGGCCCGGCTCGAGAAGCGGGGCCTCCGGCCCGTCGCCGCCCACGAGCTCGAGTTCTACCTGCTGGGACGCGACCCCGACGGCGTCGGCGGCCTCGCCCCGCTGCCGATGCGGGACTCGTGCGTCTATACGGTCGGCCCGCTGGCCGATCCGACGGGGATCGCGCGCCGGATGTTCGACGCCTGCGAGGCCTTCGGCCTCGACCCGATCTCGATGGCGCAGGAGTACGGCCACGCCCAGCACGAGATCAACCTCACGCACGGCCCCGCCGTCGAGGCCTCCGACCGCGCCTTCCTGTTCAAGTCGCTGATCAAGGAGATGGCCGCCGCGGAGGGCGTCGTCGCCACCTTCATGGGCATGCCGGTCGACGGCGACGAGTCCTCGGGCTTCCACCTGCACGTCTCGCTCGTCGACAAGGCGGGCAAGAACCGCCTCGACCAGCCGCGCGGGAAGGCCGGCCTGTCGGACCTCGCGTACCACTTCACGGCCGGCGTGATCGCCCACGGCCGCGGCCTCAGCGGCGTCCTCAACCCGACGGTCAACGCCTACAAGCGGATCATCAACGGCGGCCTGTCGCCGAAGTTCGCCAACTGGGGCCACGACAACCGCATGGCGATGGTGCGCTTCTGCACCGAGCGCGGGGCGGCGACGCGCGTCGAGGTCCGCAACGGCGACGGCAGCGCCAACCCGTACCTGGTCACCGCCGCGGTGCTCGCGGCCGGCCTCGACGGGATCGAGCGCAAGCTCGAGCCGCCGGCGCCGGTGGAGGGCAACTTCTACGAGGGGCCCGAGGACCTGCTCGGCGAGCCCCTGCCCACGAGCCTGGGCGAGGCGCTCGACGCCCTCGAGGCGGACGCGGTGCTGACCGAGGCCCTCGGGGCGCGCCTCAGCGAGACCTACCTGCGCAACAAGCGCTACGAGCTCGACCGCTGGAACGCCCACCTCAACCGCCTGACGGCGTGGGAGATGGACGAGTACGCCGACGCCCTCTAGGGCAGGGCGCAGGGGCCGGCCAGCGCGGCGGCGACCTCGTCGTCGCCGAAGCCGGCCTCGACCAGGATCTCGCGGGTGTGCTCGCCGAGCAGCGGCGGGTGCCGGTCGCTGGTCAGGTGGGCGCCGTCGAGGTCGATCGGCGAGCGGATCGTGCGCACCTCGCCCGCCGTCGGGTGGGCGTGCGCGACCAGCGCCTGCGGCGAGTGGGCGAGCGCCTCCGGGATCGTGCGGACGGGCCCCGAGGGCACGCGCGCCGCGTCGAGGGCGGCCAGCAGGTCGGCGGCCTCCCAGGCCGCGGTGGCGGCGCCGAGCAGCGGCACGAGCGCGGCCCGGTTGGCCACGCGCTCGGGGTTGGTGGCGAAGCGCGGGTCGGCGGCGGCGTCGTCGAGCCCGAGCACGCCGCACAGCGCCCGGTACTGCTCGTCCGTGCCGACGGCGATCACGATGTGCGCCCCGCGCGTCGGGAACGTCTCGTAGGGCACGATCGAGGGGTGCGCGTTGCCGAGCCGCTCGGGCTCGATGCCGGCCACGGAGACCTCGGTGCCGCGGTTGGCGAGCCAGGCCAGCTGGGCGTCGTACAGGGAGACGCGCACGTGGCGGCCCGGCTGGCCCCGCTCGACGTCGAGCAGCGCGGCGAGGATGCCGCTGGCCGCGAACATGCCCGAGGTGATGTCGGCGATCGCCACGCCGACCTTCATGGGCGCGCCGTCCTCCGCGCCCGTGATGCTCATGAT